>CAJOQZ010000142.1 GCA_905236585.1 uncultured Lachnospiraceae bacterium | reverse complement strand
GTAATCTGCCGGAATCATACCAAATGGTCGGCGGCGATTTATTTTACGTTTATCGCATCCATGATCATCCCGTTCCAGGCGGTTATGTTGGCGTTGATCTCGACCTTCCGTGACGCGGGGAATTTTATCGGTCTTCCGATGCTGCGCTCGATACCGGGTACGATCTTTGCATACTGCGGATTCGGCGGCGCAATGACGGTGTTCATTTTGAACGGATTTATTAAGGGAATCCCGTATGAATTGGAAGAGGCGGCTTCGATTGACGGATGTCCGCCGGAACAGGTGTTCTTCCGTATCATTTTCCCGCTCTTAAAGCCGGTCATCGTTACGGTAACGATCTTAAACGGCATGTGGATTTGGAATGACTACCTTCTGCCGTCCCTTCTTCTTGGTTCGTCCTCGAAGTTTAAGACGCTGCCGGTAGCAATCCAGTCATTTATCGGATCGTTCGTCGTTCAATGGAATTTAATCCTTGCGGCGGCGCTCCTTACCATTACGCCGATGGTTATCATCTTCCTGTTTGCACAGAAGCAGATTATCGCCGGTATGGTCGACGGAGCGATCAAGTAACCATATTTGTTTTTTTAGAAGTCCTTGCTTTTAATCAAAAGCAAGGGCTTTTTTTTGTTGCGTGTTTTAACGCCAATCGCTATAATAAGTGACATGGGTATTTTTGACTACAACGGAAAGTTGATGGACGCACTCCGCAAGTTTTCCGATCTGGTTTTTTATAATATTATCTTCTGTGCTTTTTCCCTTCCGCTTATTACGGCTGGGGCGTCAATGTGCGCACTTTGCGAGGGGGCTCGGATGATTGCTTCGGAAGAAGAGTTTGAAGAAGGGGCGTTTCGAACGTTCTGGTACTGTTTTAAGCGGAATTTTAAGCGTGGGACGCTACTTTGGCTGCTTGTTCTTTTTGTGCTGGGACTTCTTGTTGCAATGTGGTACGCCCTGCATCTGATGCCTGTCGGATTGCAAAGCGTTTATACGATCACGCTTTATGTGCTGTGTTTTTTGTTTTTGCTCGGATATCAGTATTATTTTCCGCTTGCGGCGGCGCATGAGGACCTAAGCGTCCCCATGATCGTTCGCAATTCGTTTCTGTATGCGGTGGCGGCGCTTCCCCAGACGATAGGAGTTATCCTTGTTACCGGCGTATTTTTCTATGTGACGGTGGTCTTGAATATGAACGTTTTCCGATTTGGAATTTTCTTATGGTGTGCGTGCGGATTCGCGATCGCTGCCTATCTGAACAGTTTTTTCTTTCTTCGGATAGAGGAGAAGTTCCGCAAAATCGGCGGCGAGTAAATTTTATTGAGAAAAGAAACAATTTATGTTATACTACCAAAATGGTAGGAATTAAAACCTGCGAACAGATAGGAGTTAACTACAATGGCAGAGGCAATATTATCCGTAGAGAATTTACATGCAAAAGTGGAAGAGCAGGAGATCCTTCACGGCGTTGACCTGACCGTTCCGGCTGGGGAGACGCACGTCATCATGGGACCGAACGGCGCCGGTAAATCCACTTTGGGTTCCTGCATCATGGGGGATCCCCGTTATGAAAAAACAAGCGGGAAGGTTCTTTTTTGCGGGGAAGATATTACCAACGATTCTACAGACAAGATCGCGCAGAAAGGCATGTTCTTATCGTTTCAGAATCCGGTCGAAGTGCCGGGTATTACGCTGTCGAACTTTATCCGTTCCGCCTTGGAGCGAAAAGAGGGCAGACATATCCGCGTTTGGGATTTCAAAAAGCAGTTGGAAGCGACCATGGAACTTTTGTCTATGGAGCCGTCCTATGCGGAGCGCGACTTAAACGTCGGCTTTTCCGGCGGCGAAAAGAAAAAGGCGGAGATCTTGCAGCTTCTGATGCTAAAGCCGTCTCTTGCCATCTTAGACGAGACGGATTCGGGACTGGATGTCGACGCGGTACGCACGGTTTCCAAAGGCATTGAGGAATACAAACGAACCGTCGGCGGAGCTCTTTTGATCATCACTCACAGCACCCGCATTTTGGACGAACTTGACGTAGACCGAACCCATGTCCTTGTTGCCGGGAAGATCACGGCGGAAGGCGACCGGTCGATCATTGACGAGATCAACGCAGACGGATTTGAAAAATATTTATAGGAAATATTGATATGGCAGAGAAAACAATAGTAGAAGATATCGACCGCAGCCTGTATGATTTTCGATATGATGAAGATGATGCGTATAAGGTGGACGAGGGTTTGACGTCCGCCATCGTGCGGCAGATATCCGAAGAGAAGAACGACCCCGAATGGATGCGGGATTTTCGACTGGCTTCTCTCGAAAAATACAATCAAATACCTATCCCTGACTGGGGGCCGTCGATCATGGGTCTTAATATGAATAATATCGTGACCTATGTCCGTCCGAATACCGATCGGATGCACGCAAAGTGGGACGAAGTGCCGGACGACATCAAGAATACGTTTGAAAGGCTCGGAATCCCCCAGGCGGAACGCGAGTCCTTAGCGGGCGTCGGTGCGCAGTACGACTCGGAACTTGTCTATCACAATGTCAAGGACGAGGTGGCGGCGCAGGGGGTTATCTACACCGATCTTGAGAGTGCGCTGCATTCGGAGCATGCAGACATGATCCGGGAACATTTTATGAAACTTGTTCCCCCAACCGATCATAAATTTGCGGCGCTGCACGGCGCGGTCTGGTCGGGCGGCTCGTTCGTCTATGTACCGCCGGGCGTGTCGGTGGAGATTCCGCTGCAGTCTTATTTTCGTCTGAATGCGCCGGGGGCAGGACAATTTGAGCATACGCTGATTATTGTAGACAAGGGCGCATACCTTCATTTTATCGAGGGATGTTCCGCACCGAAATACAATGTGGCAAACCTGCACGCCGGCTGTGTGGAGCTTTTTGTCGGCGAGGATGCGACATTGCGCTATTCGACGATTGAGAACTGGTCGAAGAATATGTACAACCTGAACACCAAGCGTGCGCGGGTAGAAAAGGGCGGACGCGTCGAATGGATATCGGGTTCTTTCGGTTCGCATGTGTCCTACCTTTATCCCATGAGCATATTAGCGGGAGAGGGGGCGCGAGCGGAGTTTACGAGCGTTACCTTTGCAGGAGCCGGACAGAACCTGGATACCGGTACAAAGGTGGTTCACGCGGCGAAGAATACATCCAGTTATATCAATACCCGTTCCATTTCCAAAAGCGGCGGGATTTCGACGTTCCGCAGCGCGGTCGTGGTCGGGGAGAACGCATCCGGCTCCAAGTCGGCGGTGTCGTGCGAGTCTTTGATGATCGACGACATTTCCCGTTCTGATACGGTTCCGGCGATGGATATCCGTACCGCAGACTGCGATGTCGGACATGAGGCGAAGATCGGACGCATCAGCGATGATACGGTATTTTATTTGATGAGCCGCGGTATGTCCGAAGAGGACGCAAGGGCACTGATCGTAAGCGGATTTGCGGACAACGTCGGAAAAGAACTGCCCTTGGAATACGCGGTGGAAATGAATAATCTGATTCGGTTGGAAATGAAAGGAAGTATCGGCTAATGGAACAGATGACGATCAATCACCTTCCGGTCAAAACATGGCATTGGTTAAAAATGAATCAGTCGACTGCCGCGGCTTTAAGCGGATTCGACGCGGCGGATATTTCCGTGGAACTTCCCGAAAGCGGCGCGATTTCGGCGGTGATGAAATCCGTGGCAAAGCAGCCGGTTTTAACCGGCATGGGGGAAGAGTACAGTAATATATTATCGAAAGCAAAAGCGCCCGTTCGTGCGTATCAGGTTGGGGCGGATGCGAAGATCGTCGCGCCGCTTATACTTGAGGCGGCATATCATGACGGCGATGCGCGGGCGGATGTGACGGAACTTCTTTTAGAAGAAAATGCGTCCATGACGGTAATTATGAGCGCAAAGGCGGATATGGATGCAGCGGCGCGGGCGGCATGGCAGACGAAAATCATACTGGGGAAGCGGGCAAAACTTCGTTTGATTCAGGTGCAGATGCTGACCGACAAATGCGATTTTTTTAATGATATCGGCTGTATCGAGGAAGAGGGCGCACAGTTTGAACTGATTCAGGTAATCCTTAACGGCGCGAACGCCTATTATGGCTGCCGCAGTGAATTATGCGGCAAGGGCAGCGCCATGAATGCGGATATTGCCTATATGGTGTCGGGGGATTCGACGCTTGATATGAATTATATAGCAAACCATATCGGCAGGCGGACGGCGAGTGCAATGAACGTAAACGGCGTATTGTCCGGTCGGGGACGCAAACTTTTCAGAGGAACGATTGATTTCAAAAATGGCGCGAAGGGAGCGGTCGGCAACGAAAAAGAAGATGTCCTGTTGTTGGATGAGGGCGTATCGAATCAGACGATTCCGCTGATCTTATGCGCGGAGGAAGATGTCGTCGGCAACCACGGCGCAACGATCGGCCGCTTGGACGAAGATCTGTTATTCTATTTACAGTCCCGTGGATTGGCGCTGGATGAGATTTATCGTATGATGGCGCGGGCGCGAGTCGACGCGGTAAAAAAGAAGATCGGAAATGAAGAAACCATAAACGCGATTGATGTATTTTTAGGTGCGTGACATGACGGGACAGGACAGAGAGATTCGATCGGAATATCCGATTTTTGAAAAAAGAAAAACGCACTATATCGACAATGCGGCGACTACGCAAAAACCCCGCTGCGTCATTGCGGCGGAAGCGAAATATTACGAAGAAAGAAATTCGAATCCGTTCCGCGGACTGTATGGTCTTTCGGTTGCGGCGACGGAAAGCTACGAGGGAGCCAGAGAGGCAGTCCGGGAGTTTATCGGAGCCGAGGATACGAGCGAGATCATTTTTACGCGGAACGCCTCGGAAGGCTTGAACCTTGTTGCGTATAGTTTCGGGATGCATTGCTTGCAGCCCGGGGACGAGATCATTGTCTCCATTGCCGAGCATCATTCGAATATGCTGCCTTGGCAGATGGTGGCAAAAGAAAAAGGCGTTGCGCTTACGTATTTTGAATGTGAGCCGGATGGAAGTTTTTCACTGGAAAAGTTTAAGAACCTTCTTCATTCTCATACAAAACTCGTGGCAATGACACAGTTGTCGAATCTGTTCGGACGCGCATATGACATAAAAGCATTCGCTGCGGCGGCGCATGAAGTCGGTGCCGTATTTGTCTGCGACGGCGCACAGAGCGTTCCCCATATGCGGGTGGATGTATCAGAACTGGATGTGGATTTTCTGGCCTTTTCCGGGCATAAAATGTATGCGCCGATGGGGATCGGCGTCCTATACGGCAAGCAGAAATTACTGGAAAAGATGCCGCCTTTTTTATATGGTGGAGAGATGATCGATTCGGTAAGTCGGGATGGCGCGAAGTTTGCCGAACTGCCGCATAAATTTGAAGCGGGAACCGTCAATGTCGGCGGTGCCGTGGGACTGCATGCGGCGATCGACTACATGAAGCGAATCGGCTGGGAGACGATTGAACGGCGGGAGAACGAGTTGACGGAGCGCGCCTTTCTTGCCATGGAAAAACTGCCGCACATCCGCGTGATTGGTTCGGATGAGCCGTTGGAGCATCATGGGATATTAACCTTTACCGTTGATGGCGTACATCCGCACGACGTGTCGGCGATTTTCGACGAGGCGGATATTGCGGTACGTGCCGGGCATCATTGCGCACAGCCGCTGCATAAGCATCTGGGGCTGTTTTCCACAACGCGGGCTTCTTTTGCGTTTTACAATACCACGGAAGATGTAGACGCGTTTATTGATATTTTAAGCGGCATTCGGGAAAGGATGGGCTATGTCTAATACATTTTACAATGAGATTTTGACCGATCATAATATCAATCCGGTGCATAAGCACGCGATCGACGGCGCGAATTTTTCCCTTGAGGGCGTCAATCCGTCCTGCGGGGACGACATTATCCTGAACTTAAAGATTGAGGACGGGGTTATCACCGACGGCGGCTACGAGGGCGACGGATGCGCAATCTCACAGGCTTCCGCGGATATGATGTTGGATCTTGTGATCGGACGCACGAAGGAAGAGGCGCTTCGGCTGTCGGATATTTTTCTTCGCATGATCAAGTCGGAGATTACCGACGAGGAAAAAGAAGAATTAGAAGAGGCGGGCGTGCTGTCGGATATCGCGCATATGCCTTCCCGTGTAAAATGCGCTGTCTTAGGATGGCATACAATGGAAGAAATGTTGAAGGAAGAATAGCGCTCCATGGCATTGCAGTTTATATTGGGGAGCGCCGGCAGCGGCAAAACGGAGTACGCCTACAAGGAAGTTCTCGCCCATGCCGATTCACACCCCGAGCAGAATCATTTCGTTATTGTGCCGGAACAGTTCACCCTGTCCGCACAGAAAAAATTGGTCTTATTATCCAAGCGTCACGGCATTATGAACGTCGAGGCGCTTTCTTACGAGCGGCTTGCGTACCGCGTGTTCGATGAACTGGGGACGCAGGTAGCGGATATCCTCGAAGATACCGGCAAAAGCCTTCTTTTGCGCCGGATTACGCTGAAATTATACGACCGCCTGTCCGTATTATCCGGAAGTATTCGAAAGCCGGGGTTTATCGACGAGTTAAAATCTTTGATCACCGAGTTCTGTCAGTATAATGTGTCGCCGGATGATCTAAAGGAAACGTTGGATAAGGGGCGTCTGGACGCGTCTTTGACGGCGAAACTTTCAGATATCCGTCTGATCTATCAGACGTTCATGGAAACGATCGAGGGAAGTTACATCGTGGCGGAGCGTCTGTTGGAACTGCTTGCGATCGTCTGTGCGGATTCGAAGTACCTGAAAGACTGCTATATAACATTTGACGGATTTACCGGCTTTACGCCGGTGCAGAATCTGTTTTTTGTGGAACTTTTGCAACTGGCGGCGGATGTAAAAGTCGTTGTAACGCTGCGTAAGGGCGAGCCGGTATACGGCGTTAATGAGCCTTATGAACTTTTTTTTATGAGCAGGAAGTTTATTGCTTCGGTTACGGAAATGGCGCGCTCATTAGGCGTGGAAATAGCGGACAGTTATACTTGTGAAACGACGGAGGGCAGACGTTTTTTGCCGGGCGGGATGCTTTCGCATTTAGAGCGGCAGTTGTTTCGGACGCAAAGCAGTCCCTATGAGAAAAAAACTTCTGCCGATACGGACGCAAGTGATTTACAGGCGCAAAAAAACGGGGCCAAGATACCGGCTCCGACAGATGCGGTCGAGATATATCACGTATCGAATCCGCGGGCGGAACTTAAGTTTGTCGCGGCGGACATCCGAAGACAGGTCAGGAACAACTCAAAACTGCGTTACCGTGATATTGCCGTGGTCTGTGCGGATATGGAGACGTATCGATATTATACGGCAGGGGTCTTTGCGGCGTATGACATCCCGGGTTTCATCGACCAGAAAGCGGATGTGACGCAGCATTATTTTGTTGAATTTATTTTAGGCATCCTCGAACTGTTTGTCGGCAATTTTTCCTATGACGCTCTGATGCGCTATGCAAAAAGCATTTTTTCTCCGATTGCCATGGAGGAAGCGGACGCGCTTGACAATTATTTGACCGCAACGAACATCCGCGGACTTTCGCGCTTATTGCAGCCGTTTTCCCATAAGTTGACAAAAGAGGGGACGGAGTTATCTGGCTTAAACGATACGCGGGAAAAAATCGCTGCGGTCTTTTGCGATCATCGGATGCCGAAACGAGCCACTGTAGAGGAGATGACGCGGTCGCTTTACGAACTCATTGTATTGCATGGATGCGAGGAGCGGTTGTGCGAACAGGCAAACGAATTTGCCGAAGCGCAAAAAGAGGCAAAGGCAAAGGAGACCGAGCAGATCTACGCCGCGGTAATAGGGCTGTTTGATAAATTCGTGTTTCTGTTGGGAGACGAAGAAGTAACGCTCGAAGAGTACCGCGATATCTTAAATGAGGGCTTATCGTCCCTGTCGGTCGGCGTGCTTCCGCCGCAGACGGACAGCGTAATATTTGGCGATATTGAGCGGACAAGGCTCGATAATGTTGATACGCTGTACTTCGTCGGACTCAACGATAACGCAATCCCGAAACGGCTGGATGACGGCGGTCTGTTGACGCAGGGCGAACGGCTGCGCCTTTCGGACGGTCAGATGGAACTGGCACCGTCCGAACGGGAGCGGGCGTTTATGCAGCGGTTTTATCTGTATCTTGCGATGACGAAGCCCCGTCGGCGGCTGGTGCTGACTTTTGCTGATATCGGAAATGACAGGGAGGCGCTGCGGCAGTCCTATCTGATCGGCGTGATCCGGCAGATGTTCCCGGAACTTTCCGTAACGAAGATTTCAGACGAACAACTCCTGTTTTATGAGATGACCGAAGATGTGCTCTACGACCGGCTTGCGGATGCAATTCGCCTTTTTATCGAAAAAAAAGACTCTGTCTGCGACGAAAATCTTTATCTGTGGCTTCGGCTGTTGAAGGAGACGGACGAGGAAGCGTATTTTAGACTGTTAAACGCGGGCTTCTTTTTGCATATTGATACGCCGATCGGACGCGCCGCCATACAGGCGGTGCATGGGGATCGACTGCCCGTGACCGTATCCCGGCTGGAGCGGTACGCTGCGTGCGCGTATTCCTATTTTTTGTCCTACGAACTGCGGTTAAAAGAGCGTCTGCAATATGCGTTGGACGCAAGAGACCTTGGGAATCTATACCATAGGGCTCTGGAACTGTATGCTCGGCTTTTGCGGGAAAAACAGGAAGATTGGTTTACGATTGACGACAAACGTCGAGGGGAACTTTTGACGGAAAGCACGAATCGGGCGTTTGCCGAATGGGGTGAGAAAAGAGAAGACGCGTCGGCAAGGGAGCAGCATGTGTATGAACGCATGGAAAAAACGCTGCGGCGGACGGTGTGGGCTCTGACGGAGCAGATCCGGCAGGGGCGTTTTGTCCCAAACAGGTTTGAAGTGCATCTTGGTGAACTCTATGCAGGGGGCGAGATGGAGGAATTATTGTCTGACGGAACGCATCTTGCGCTGGACGGGATTGTCGACCGCATTGATACGGCGGAGGATGACGGGGCGGTCTACATCAAGATCATGGATTACAAGTCGGGAAACGTGGATGCCGACTGGTCCGATATGTATGAGGGACTTCAACTGCAGTTGATCTTATATATGAAGGCGGTGGGGGATTCCTATGAACGTTTGAGCGGCAAAGCGGCGGTTCCGGCGGCGATGCTTTACTATCATATCGACAATCCGGTTATAGAGGAGAAGGTAAGTTTGAGCGACGAGCAGATAGCGGCTGCAGTGTTAAAAGAGTTAAAAACCGGCGGACTTGTCGCATCGGAAGAAGATGTTCTCTTTGCGCTCGATCATGGGACAAAAGAGGCACGGGAAAACGGCGTTTCCTATAAGTCGTTTTCGGTTCCGGTGGAGATCAAAAAGGACGGAGATTTCACAAAAGCAAGCAAGACGGTTTCCAAAGATAATTTTGCGGTTTTGACTGAGTATGCTGCGAAGAAGGCGCGTGCGCTCGGCGAAGAGATCATGGCGGGAAAAATGCCGGTGCAGCCGTTCCGTAAGGCGCCCGACGATACCGCGTGCACATTCTGCGAATATCATAGTATATGCGGGTTTGAGAAGCATCTGCGGGGGTTTTCTTATCGGAAGGTCGCAGTAGGAGAGCAAAGCGATACTATAATTGAAAAGATGAAAGCATTTGAATAAAAAAAGAACCCCGGAGAATTATCTCTTGCGGGGTTTTTATCTTATGCTCTCTCTACTGCGTTCGAACGTAAGCAGGAAGTGCAAACATACATGCGCTGCGGCGTACCGTCAACGACACATTTTACCTTTTTGATATTCGACTTCCACATTTTATTCGATCTTCTATGAGAATGGCTCACTTTAATTCCGAAATGAGCGCCTTTTCCGCAAACTGCACACTTTGCCATTCTTCTCACCTCCTACTTTTTGGGGTCTTCGTGACACAACATGAACATAATAGCAAAGAGACGGAGAAAATGCAAGTTTTTTTTCGATTTATTTTATTTAACCTCCGGTTCGTTTTACTTGTTTTTTGCATGATTATCGTATAAAATGAAAAGCGGATTGCGCAGGCAGTCCATGAATCTTTTTTTTACCGAATGTTTGGGAGGATACTTATGCAGCATCAGGGACAGTTTGACACAAAGTTAGGCAGGGTCGTTATCGATAATGATGTGATTGCGACTTACGCCGGTTCGGTTGCGGTCGAGTGCTTCGGTATTGTCGGCATGGCGGCGGTCAATGTGAAAGACGGACTGGTGAAACTACTAAAAAAAGACTATTTAAGTCACGGCATCGATGTTGTGGTAGATGATCAGAATGAGATATCTTTGGATTTTCATGTAATCATTTCCTACGGGATCAGCGTTGCGACCGTTTCGGATAACTTACGGCAGACCGTAAAGTATAAAGTGGAAGAGTTTACGGGAATGGCGGTTAAGGACATCCGGATTTTTGTCGAGGGAATCCGGGTAATTGACTGATAGATAATTAGAGGAGAACCATCATGGAGATCAATACGATTGATGCGGCGCAGTTATCCAAAGCGTTTTTGGCAGCGGCGAAGAATCTCGAAGCGAATAAGGATCGGATCAACGAACTGAACGTCTTTCCTGTTCCCGACGGCGATACAGGGACGAATATGACGATGACGATCATGGCGGCGGCAAAAGAGGTGGCGGATCTGGTCAACCCGGATATGCACGCGGTATGCAAGGCGATCTCATCCGGGTCGCTGCGCGGGGCGCGGGGGAACTCGGGAGTTATTCTGTCGCAGTTGTTCCGCGGTTTTACAAAGGTCATCAAAAAAGAAGAATCATTGAATGTCGATATTCTTTGCGAAGCGGCGCAGCGGGCGGTTGAGACAGCGTACAAAGCCGTTATGCAGCCCAAAGAGGGCACGATACTTACCGTTGCGAGAGCCGGAGCGGACAAGGCGCTGGAACTGTGCGATACGACGGATGACATTTTGGTATATCTGGAAGGCATTGTCCAAGAGTGCGAACTCGTCTTGCAAAAGACCCCCGATATGCTTCCCGTGTTAAAAGAAGCGGGCGTCGTCGATTCGGGCGGAGAGGGGCTGTGCAAGGTGCTGGAGGGCGCATACGCCTATCTTTCCGGCAAAGAAATTGATTTATCTATCGTATCGGATGAGAAAAAAGAAGAAAAGAAGTCCCGTTTTACCTATCAGTTGGACTTTACCATGGCGCTTTCGGATAAGAGCACGCATGCCGAGAGGAATGAACTGCGTCAGTTGATGAAGTCTTTCGGTGACGGCGCGTATTTTGAAAAGGAAGGCGTAACCTATACCGGACGCGTAACGACGGATGATCCGGGGCGGATTCTGACAAAGGCGTTAAAAAGCGGCACCATGACGCAGATTTCCATTACGAATCTGAAAGCCGACGAGATTCTTGCAAAAATTAAAAAGGATTCGGATGCAAAAGAAAAGAAAGCGGAACCGGCAAAGCCGATTGGCGTGGTTGCAGTATCAATCGGGGAGGGCATGAATAAGATTTTCTCCGAGTTGGGAGCGGACTATATCATCGAAGGCGGACAGACGATGAATCCGTCTACCGAGGATATATTAAAAGCGGTTGACAAGGTGAATGCCGAGGCGGTGATCGTTCTGCCGAACAATAAAAACATCATCCTTTCCGCGAATCAGGCAAGTGAACTGGTGAAGGATAAAAAAGTGATCGTGCTGCCGACGGTGACGCTGCCGCAGGGTATTTCGGCACTCATCAATTTTGTGCCCGACCAGTCGCCGGAGGATAACGAGGAGCGCATGAAAGAGGAGATCGCCCTGGTTAAATCGGGCGAGGTTACTTATGCAGTGCGCGATACGGCTATCGATGGCAAGGAGATTAAAAAGGGTGATTACATGGGAATCGCCGACGGCGGGATATTAGAAGTTGACGAGGATATCGACAACGCGGTTCTTGCCATGATAGATAAAATGGTCGACGAGGATTCCGCGCTGATCTCTCTGTACGCGGGAGCGGATGCGAAGAAAAAAGACACGAAAAAACTTCTGGATAAGATCACGAAGAAATATCCTGAGATTGAAGTCGAACTGCAGGACGGCGGACAGCCGGTATATTACTATGTGGTGTCGGTAGAATAATGGAGTATGCGGCGGCAGTATCGAATCTGAAAGGAATCGGGGACAAGACGCAGAAACTGTTTGCGTCGGTCGGGGCAGAGACCTTTGGAAAACTTTTAATGTTCTTCCCACGGACATATCTGCTTTATCCCGAGCCGATCGAAGACGCGGACAAGGACGCGCCGCATAAAGCGGCGGTATTAACACGCGTGCCGCGGGGCGTTACGCTAAAAAAGACGCAGCGGATGGATATCGCGTTGGCACGTACGACGCTTAAGACGAGCGAACTTGAACTTGTATGGTTTCGGATGCCTTACATCCGAAGTAAAGTGTTGCCGGGAAAGCATTATGTTTTCTACGGCAATCTTTTTCGGGAGAGAAGCGGCGTGTATAAAATGGAGCAGCCGCTTGTCTTTACTCCCGAGGAGTATGACGAGATCCAGCGCCGTCCGCAGCCGGTCTATCATTTGACGAAAGGGCTGTCGAATAACGCGGTGATCAAGGCGGTGAGAACGCTTTTTGCCGACGGCGGCAAGATCGAAGAATACCTGCCGCCGGATATCTTACAAAAGCGCAGTCTTGCCGGGTATTCCAAAAGCCTTTATCAGATGCATTTTCCGGATGATTTTGACGCGCTTCTGACAGCGCGGCAGCGGCTGGTTTACAGCGAGTTTTTTGATTTCTTCGTGCGGATGCAGTTGGAGGCAAAAGATCAGATAAAGGTTTCGAATCCGTGGAATTTTCATGCGGATGCGTATTTTCAAAAGGTAAAGGACGCGCTTCCGTTTGCATTGACGAAGGGACAGGAAGAGACGATTCATGTGATCCGAAACGATTTGACAGGAGAATACGTCAGTCAGCGGCTGATTCAGGGAGACGTCGGAAGCGGCAAGACGATCCTTGCATTTTTGCTGATGGTGCTGGCGGCGGAGAACGGCTGCCAGTCCGCGCTCATGGCGCCTACGGAGGTGCTTGCGAAGCAGCATTATGAGACTTTTTGCGGATATATCGAAAAGTATGGACTGCCGTTTTCTTCGGTGCTGGTGACCGGTTCTACGAAAGGCGCGGCAAGGCGCGAGGTGAACGAGCGGATCGCCAACGAAAAAAGTCTGCTGATCGTCGGGACGCATGCGTTGTTTACCGAGAAGATGACGTATCACAATCTGGCGCTTGTCGTTACGGACGAGCAGCATCGGTTCGGCGTGAAACAGCGGAAGATGCTCTCTGAAAAGGGAAGGGACCCCCATGTGCTTGTAATGAGCGCGACGCCGATTCCGCGGACGCTGGCAATGATCTTATACGGTGATATGGACGTGTCGGTCATAAAAGACGTACCGGCGAAGCGGCTTCCCATCAAAAACTCGGTCGTGAAAAAGAATAAGCGCAAAGCCGCGTGGAAGTTCATTAAGGACGAGGTGGAAGCCGGGCATCAGGCATATATCATCTGTCCGTTGGTCGAGGCGAGCGAGAAAACGGAAAGCGAGAATGTGACCGAGTACGGGAAAGCATTGCGGGAGTATTACGGCGGAAGCGTTGCGGTGGATATCCTGCACGGCAAGATGAGCGCCGCGGAAAAAGAGCGGGTGATGACGAAGTTTGCCGCGAATGAGACGCAGGTATTGGTAGCGACTACTGTAATCGAGGTCGGGATTAATGTGCCGAATGCGACGGTTATGGTGATCGAGGATGCGAACCGGTTCGGATTGGCGCAGCTCCACCAACTGCGCGGACGCGTCGGGCGCGGCGAGTGGCAGTCGTATTGCATTTTTATCGACGGCAGCGACGGGGATGAATTGTCCGAGCGGCTTGTCGTGGTGCGCGACTCGAATGATGGATTCGCAATCGCTTCACAGGACTTAAAACTCCGCGGACCGGGGGATTTTTACGGCATCCGCCAGAGCGGCGATTTGAATTTTGCGTTGGCGGACATCTATCAGGACGCCGATGTGATGCAGCAGGCGAGCGAAGATGTAAAGGCGCTCTTAGCCTGTGACCCGCATCTTATGAAAACGGAACATCAGCCGCTGCTTGCCCATCTGAAACTGTCGGAGGAAGTGATTTATACGAACCTTTGATCAGGACGGTTGTGAGAGTATAAAGCGCGGAGCAATCCATAGAAATCATTTTTTACACCATACCCATATATAGCGGCAGTGGAAAGGAGAACGCTAATGACCTCGGAGCATTTATTGCGTCTTCGTGCGCGGATGAAGAAATATAAGATAGACCTTTATATCGTTTTTTTATCGGACGACCATAACAGCGAGTACGTCGGCGAACATTTCAAGGAGGCGGCGTACCTGTCCGGCTTTACCGGCTCGAATGCAACACTTGTGATCCGCAGGGAAGAAGCAGGTCTTTGGACAGACGGACGGTATTTCGTACAGGCGAAGCGGCAGATTGAGGGGAGCGGATTTACGCTGTTTGAAATGGGGCAGGAGGATGTCCCGACCGTAGAGGAATACGTAAAGGAGCATCTGAAAAAAGGGATGACCTTAGGCTACGACGGCAGACACATTACCTTAAAAGCACACCGCGCCTATGAGGCAATAGCAAAAAAGAACCATGCGAAACTATCCATTACAAGGAATCTTGTTGATGATATCTGGAAGGAGCGACCGCCGCTTCCGAAACGTCCGTTGTGGATTTTAACGGACGAGTACGCGGGAAAAGGAGTGGACGAAAAACTTGCTTGTGTTCGTGAGAAAATGGAAAAAGCACACGCGGATGCGCATCTGTTGACGTCGCTGTATGATATTGCGTGGCTCTTAAACCTGCGCGGAGATGACATTTCGCATGTGCCGGTGTTTATGTCGTTTTTGTATATTGAAAAAAAGAAAGTGACGCTTTACGTCGAAAAAGGCGCGATAGGTAAAGCCGTCAAATCCTATCTAAAAGCGCATCATATTACACTAAAGCCATACGAAGCCGTCTATCGGGACGCTGCAAAAATCGGACGGATGCGGCTGTTAATTGATTCGACGATTGTAAACGCGGCGCTTGTCGGCACTCTTTCGAATAAGACGACTCTCGTGGAAAAGAAGAACCCGACGGAGCGCATGAAATGCAAAAAGAATGCGACCGAGCAGAAGAACACGCGTTTGGCGCATATCAAAGACGGCGTGGCGGTGACGAAATTCATTTATTATATCAAGACGAATATCGGCAAAAAAGAAATGACCGAATATTCTGCGGCGCGGTATCTGCAGCGGCTTCGAAAAAAGCAGCCGCACTATCTGGATGACAGTTTTGATACGATATCGGCATACGGGGCGAATGCGGCAATGATGCATTATACCGCCACCGAAGAAAGCCACGCCGTACTGGAAGATAAGGGATTTCTTCTGGTGGATTCGGGCGGTCATTATCTCGAAGGCACGACGGACATCACGCGGACGATTACGCTCGGGACATTGACCGAAGAAGAGCGGATCGCCTATACCCGCGTTCTTCGTGCGGCGCTCCGCCTGATGGCGGCGCATTTTCCAAAGGGCACATACTCCCAGAATCTCGATATTTTAGCAAGGGGGCCTATGTGGGATGAGTGCTTGGATTACCGCTGCGGCACCGGGCACGGGGTAGGACATATCCTAAACGTCCATGAGGGGCCGAACGGGTTCCGTGCGAAGATCACGGATGCTTACCCGCTTTGCGAACTGCGTCCCGGCATGATCACGACGGATGAGCCGGGGCTTTATGAGGAAGATAAATACGGCATCCGCATCGAAAACGAACTCCTCTGCGTTGCGGATAAAAAAACAGAGTACGGAGAATTTTACAAATTTGAAAACTTAACCGTCGCACCGATCGATTTGGATGCGGTTGAGGCGTCCATGCTGACGCAGTATGAAAAGGAGACGCTAAACGCCTATCACAAATGGGTTTTTGAAACACTTAAGCCGTATCTGACAAAAAAAGAAGCGGTGTGGCTTGAAAAGGAAACACGAAAAATCTGATGAGTGTCTTTTGGGAATACAAGAGATATCCGCAACGAATCCGACAAACCGGAACCGATACGGACGCCTTGCGTCATTAAAAGGAGGAAACTTTTGGAAAAACTGTTATTGATCGACGGACACAGCATATTGAACCGGGCTTTTTTCGGTCTGCCGGATCTGACGAATGCAAAGGGCGTTCATACGAACGCGGTCTACGGATTTTTGAATATTCTGCTTAAGACTATTGAGACAGAGAATCCCGATTACCTGACGGTGGCGTTTGATGTGCACGCGCCGACATTCCGTCACAAACTCTATGCCGAGTATAAAGGAACACGCGGTCCTATGGCGCCGGAGTTAAAGGAACAGGTGCCGATGATGAAGCAGATGCTTCATAGCATGGGCGTTGTGACGGTGGAAAAAGAGGGCTTGGAAGCCGACGACATTTTAGGGACGTTGGCAACCCGTGCGGCAGAACAGGGACTGGAGGTCGTTATTGTAAGCGGCGACCGCGACCTGCTGCAGCTGGCTGGCGAGCATATCAAGATTTCCATTCCGAAAACGAAAAAGACCGGAACGGAGATTGAAAACTATTTCGCAAAGGACGTCCTCGAACAAAAAGGCGTAACGCCTGCCGAGTTCATTGACGTAAAAGCGCTCTGGGGCGATACGTCCGACAACATACCGGGGGTTCCTTCCATCGGGGAAAAAACGGCGACCGCCATCATTCAGCAGTTCCATACGGTGGAAGAGGCAATCGCGCATGCGGATGAAATAAAGCCGCCCCGTGCGTCGGCGAACTTAAAAGAGTATGCGTCACAGGCATTGTTGTCAAAAACGCTTGCGACGATCGAAATCCACGCGGATGTGGAATATGATCTTGCCGACGCCCGTCTGGGCGATCTGTTTACGCCGGAAGCATACCAGTTGTGCAAGGAATGGGAATTTAAGAACTTAATGACCCACTTTGAGAACAAGGCAGTAAAAAGCGATACGGAAGACGCATATATATATGTTTCGGACATGGATGCCGCGCTTTCTGCAATAGGGGATTTTGCAGCGGATGCAACGGTCGGATGCTATCTCTATGAGAAAGACGGCAGGATTTTCGGAATTTCCCTTTCGGACGGACAGAAGGCATTTTGGTATGCATGGAAGGGAACTGCCGGAACCGGAGGGCTGGAATCAGAGGGCGCATTCCTTGGAAAAGATACGGTTTTACGTCTTCTTTCCGCCGCGGTCGGTGCACAGGAGAGCAGGAGAAAACTTGCCGTCCGCGACCTAAAGGAGATGCTTTGGATTTTAGAGCATCAGGGGATTGCGGACGAACTGTTTTCCGACGCATTGTACAGATTCGATTTTTCCTTCGTCTATGATACCTCCGTGGCGGCATATCTTTTGAATCCACTGGCAAAAACCTATACGACGGAAGATATTGCACGAGATTGTCTGGGACAGACGGTTCCCTCGGCAACCGATCTGTTCGGCAAGACGAAATTCGATCAGGCATTCGAGCGGCTTCCGGAAGAGTTTGGAACCTTTGCCTGCGGTGAAAGCCTTTACGCGGCAAAAGCGGTCGCATCCTTAAATGAGCAGTTAGAGCAGACAGGCATGAAAAAACTGTATGACGAACTCGAACTGCCGCTTGTTTTCACTCTTTTTGCCATGGAGCGCGAGGGCATCCGCATCGACGGCGGCGCATTAAAAGAATACGGCGGCGCTTTGCAGGGGCGGATCAAAGAACTTGAAGCAAGCATCTATAAGCAGGCGGGCGAGGAATTTAACATCAATTCCCCGAAGCAGTTGGGGGAGGTTTTATTCGGCAGACTCGAACTGCCGAACGGCAAAAAGACAAAGACCGGCTATTCCACCGCGGCGGATGTGTTGGAACGTCTGGCACCGGATTATCCGATTGTAAGCGACATTTTAGAGTACCGCCAGCTGTCCAAATTGAAATCGACATATGCGGATGGACTGTTTGACTGCATTGATACGGATGGGCGG
Source organism: uncultured Lachnospiraceae bacterium (assembly GCA_905236585.1). Lineage (GTDB taxonomy): Bacteria > Bacillota > Clostridia > Lachnospirales > Lachnospiraceae > RGIG4930. The sequence goes on along the minus strand of CAJOQZ010000142.1, from coordinate 5,856 downwards.
ATACGGACAACGTTCCAGCAGACCGTGACCGCGACGGGGCGTCTGTCAAGCACCGAGCCGAATTTGCAGAACATTCCGATCCGTATGGAGATCGGCAAGGAGATCCGTAAAGTGTTCCATCCTAAGGACGGATACGTTTTTGTTGATGCCGATTACTCCCAGATTGAACTGCGGGTTTTGGCGCATATGTCGGGGGATGAGAATTTGATCGAAGCCTACCGGCAGAATAAGGACATCCACCGGGCGACGGCGGCTTTGGTTTTCCACAAGGATTTCGACGAAGTAACGGAACTTGACCGGCGGAACGCGAAGGCGGTAAATTTTGGAATCGTCTACGGCATCAGTTCATTCGGACTGGGGCAGGATTTGAACATCACAAGAGAAGAGGCGCAAAAATACATTGATGATTACTATATCGCCTATCCGAAGTTGAAGACGTTTTTGGACGGGGTGGTAGAGAGTGCAAAAGAGACCGGATATGCCTTTACGATGTACGGACGCAGACGCCCCGTGCCGGAACTGAAATCCAGCAACTTCATGCAGCGGTCTTTCGGCGAACGGGTAGCGATGAACTCGCCGATTCAGGGGACGGCGGCGGACATTATCAAGATTGCTATGTTAAAGGTGCAAAAACGCTTAGTCCAAGAGGGCGTAAAGTCGCGGCTGATCCTGCAGGTGCATGACGAACTTTTGATCGAAGCAGAAGAATCCGAAGAGGCGCACATTCGCGATATATTGACCGAAGAAATGCAGGGGGCGGCGGATCTTTTAGTACCCCTTGTCGTGGATGTCCACAGCGGACGTACGTGGTATGATGCGAAATAATGATATGTTGACGGAAAGGAATTTTTTTTGTAGAATGTCGAGAGATAATATATAGGAAAAAAGGATATAACCATGCACTTTATCGGGATTACCGGCGGCGTCGGTGCGGGGAAAAGCGTACTGCTTTTGCATTTAAGAGAGCGCAAGGACAGCCGCGTCGTATTAGCCGACGATATGGCAAAAGAACTGATGCGGCAGGGGACGCCGGTGCATCAGGCGATCTTGGATGCGTTTTCTGATGTCGAACTTTGCGGCGCGGACGGTGAATTTGATCCGGTGCTGCTGTCGCAGGAGATTTTTTCGGATGATGCGAACCGTAAGAAGGTCAACGCGATCGTACACCCGGCGGTAAAAGAGGAAATATTACGTCTAAAAGATGAATATGCCGCGCAGGGCGTTTCGTTTTTCTTCGTGGAAGCGGCGCTTCTTATCGAAGAGGGATACGGCGATATCTGTGACGAATTATGGTATATATATGCCAGCAAAAAGAATCGCCGCAGACGCTTAAAGAGGACACGGGGCTATTCGGATGAGCGGATTCGGGAGATTTTTGCGGCGCAGTTGTCCGAAGAGGAGTATCGGAGCGCCTGCGTCCGTTGGATAGACAATAACGGGGACAAGGAAGAAGCGATCCGGCAGGCGGATGAGATCATAGGGGAGATTTTGGCAGTAAGCGAGCCTTGTGATACAGGAGTGAAGGAGAATACTATGGCAGCGGAAGAAAAAAAGGATTACGTGTTCGGACTCGATATCGGGACGCGCAATGTAGTCGGGACGGTCGGGTACAAAGACGGCAAAGATTTCCATGTCGTCGCCCAGTACAGCATTGAGCACGAATCACGCGCCATGCTGGACGGACAGATTCATGATATCGGACGGGTCTCGCATACGATCGGCGAAGTCAAGGAACAGTTGGAATCGCAGATTGATTTCAAATTGACCGAAGTATGTATCGCGGCGGCTGGACGCGTGCTTCGCACCGTTACGACGCGGGTCGAGCATGAATACGAAGAGGAGACGGTTGTTACCGGCGAGGACTTGAACACCCTCGATCTTCTCGGCGTAGACCAGGCGCAGAGGGATATCCTGGCGAATAACGAAAAATACAAGTTCTACTGCGTCGGCTATACCGTTATGAAATATTATCTGAACGGCGAGCGTTTTTCCAATTTAGAGGGACATAAGGCGAAAAAGATCGAAGAGGTCATTATCGTTACGTTTCTGCCGGAAGACGTGGTGGACGGGCTGTATTCCGCGGTGGAACGGGTAGGCTTAAAAGTTGCGAATCTTACCTTGGAGCCCATCGCGGCAATTAATGTCGCGATTCCCGAGAACTTCCGTATGCTCAATATCGCCCTTGTCGATGTCGGAGCGGGTACGTCCGATATCTGTGTGACAAAAGACGGAAGCATTATCGCTTACGGCATGATCCCGTATGCGGGGGATGAGTTGACGGAGGTTTTGGTACAGGCATATCTGGTGGACTTTGCGACGGCGGAGAAGATCAAGAAAGATTCGACGGAACTTAATGAGATTGTCTATGAAGACATCATGGGGATTGAGCATAAAGTGACGGCGGAGGAGGTTTGGAAACTGACCGACCCTGTCATGGAGAAGATCACGACTGATGTCGCGGCAAAAATCAAAGAGTTGAACGGCGACCAATCCGTTGCGGCGACATTTGTTGTCGGCGGAGGCGGCAAGGTTCACGGATTCTGCGAGGCGTTGTCGGCAAAACTTGATATCATGCCGGAACGTGTGGCGCTGCGCGGTGAGGAAGTGATGAAGTCGATTCATTTCGCGCAGAAAGAGATCAAAAAAGATCCGCTATTGGTTACGCCGGTCGGCATCTGCTTAAATTACTATGAGCAGAAGAATAACTTCATCATGATTCATCTGAATGGCGAGTTCATGAAGTTATATGACAACGGTCATCTGAAGATTGTAGATGCCGCGATGCAGGCGGGCTTTACGTCCGAAGAACTCTTCCCGCAGCGTGGGAAGGAATTAAACTTCACAGTCAACGGCAAGCCGCGGATGATCCGAGGGAACGGCGGCGAGAGCGCACGCGTCACGATGAACGGACATGAGTTCGGCTTGAATGACCGGCTTGAGCCAAATTCAGATGTAGTCATTGAAAAGTCGACGGTCGGAACGGGTGCGGTGTATCGGATCGACCAGTTAGAAGAATACAACAGCGCCTATGTGACCTTTATCGTGAACGGACAGCGCGTGACTTGCCCCAAATTCGTTGAAGTCAACGGGAACTTGGAGCCGGGCAGTTACGAGATCAAGGAGAATGATGCGGTGGAGACACGGTCATTCTATACGGTGGGACAGTTGGCGGCGTTCATGGATGTTGAGGTGGACTTGAATCATGAGATCATTGTCAACAACCGTTCGTCTGATATGGATACATTGATTTATGAGAATTTCTCGATTGAGTGGACGGTGACCGGATACGGCTTAAAAGACGGAACTTACCGCCCCGATGGAATCGCAAACGTGGACGATCCAGTCGAAGAGTACATCCCGGAGAGTGAGTTTACACCGCAGGATACATCTTCCGATGTAGTGGAAGGCTTGGAGAATGACAGCCTGTTTGATTCGACGGATGCGTTGATGGAATCGGAAGAAGCCGAAGATGCGGACGTGGAATTTATGGCGCAGGAAGAGCGCTCCTCCGATGAACCCGAAGAGGAAGTTGAAGCAGAGGACGCCGAAGCGGCTATTGATCAGGATGCTAAGGAAGATATTACGGAGAATGTGCCGCGTCGCTTTCATTTCCGTAATGAGCCGGAATCCCTGATCGGGAAAATACCGGCGGGCATGAAAGTGGCAACCCTGACGGATAACGGCGAGGAGGATACCTCTTCCAAGTATGTCGGGGTCGGCTATTCGAATACGTTCCCGCAGAATGATTTTATAAAGCCGGCCAGACCGAATACGCCGCTTATTAAGGAGCCGGAAATCCCGCAGTCGTTCAAACTGCATGTGACGGCGAACGGACGAAAAGTCGAACTCACCGGCAAACGGGATTACATCTTCGTCGATATCTTTAACGTGATTGATTTCGACGTCAATGCATCGGACGGAAGACAGGTCGAGACGACGATCAACGGGACGCACTGTGAGTACGCAACGCCGCTGCATGAGGGCGACAACGTAGAGATTTACTGGAAGGAAGCATAAGAGGGTGCGATGGATCTTTTTTCAATCGCAAGCGGTTCTTCCGGGAACTGCATCTGTGTCGGCAACGAGCGATCCCATGTGATGATCGACTGCGGCATCAGCGGCAAAAAAATCGAAGCCGGAATGAATGAAATGAATTATACGACGGCGGACTGCGATGCGCTTTTGATCACGCATGAACACAGCGACCATATTGCGGGGCTGGGGGTAATCGCCCGGAAATACGGACTGCCGATTTACGCTACCGCCGGAACGATCGCCGCGATTAAGAGGATGAAAAGCCTCGGAAAGATTGACGAGGGACTCTTTCATGTGATTCGTCCCGACGAGGAATTTTGCGTTGGGGAACTTACCATCCGTCCCTTGCATATTTCTCATGATGCGGCGGACCCGGTTGCCTACATTGTAAAGGACGAATCCAAAGACCGTCGGATCGGCGTCATAACGGATTTGGGAACATACGACGACTACATCATAAAAGAAATTTATGGTTTGGACGCGCTGCTTTTGGAAGCGAATCACGACGTGCAGATGCTTATGGCGGGCAGTTACCCATATCCCTTAAAGCAGCGGATATTAGGAGAGCGGGGGCATCTGTCGAATGAACTTAGCGGGCAGCTGTTAGGGAAAGTATTACATGATCGAATGCGCTATGTTCTGCTCGGACATTTAAGCCGGGAGAATAATTACGCGCAGCTTGCATTGGAGACGGTTTCGCTTGAAGTGACAATGGGGGACAACCCGTATAAAGCAAGCGACTTCCCAATCCGAATCGCGCAGCGCGACTGCGTGTCGGAACGAATTGAAGTATAGCCGTTATTTGTAGCGGATGAGGTGGATTTTTATGGAAAGCAACAACAAGAACAGAACCATTATTACGGTTGTCGGCATGGATGCGGTGGGTATCATAGCGAAGATCTGCACCTATTTGTCGAATAATCATATCAATGTTTTGGATATTTCACAGACGATCGTGGACGGACTTTTTAATATGATGATGATCGTCGATCTTTCAAAATCCGACATGGCGTTTGGTCAGTGTCAGAAGGAACTGGGGCAGATCGGAGAGGAAATCGGCGTGGAAATTCGTGCGCAGAAGGAAGAAATCTTCCGCATGATGCATAGGGTGTAAATTTATGATTAACATATTTGAGGTATCAGAAACCAACGCGATGATCGACCGCGAGAACTTAGACGTTCGGACGATCACGATCGGCATCAGTCTGCAGGATTGCATTACGGACGATCTGAAAAGATTAAAAGATAACATATATCAAAAGATTACGACTGTCGCTAAAAATCTCGTGGCGGTCGGTAAAGAGATCGAAAGCGAGTACTGCATTCCAATCGTCAACAAGAGGATTTCGGTGACACCGATTTCCTTGGTCGGGGCGTCTGCCTGCAAAAGTGCGGCGGATTACGTCGAACTGGCGAAGACGTTGGACGAAGCGGCAAAAACGGTCGGCGTCAATTTTATCGGCGGTTATTCCGCGATTGTGCAGGAGGGGATGTGTACCCATGACGAGTATCTGATCCGCTCCATTCCCGAAGCGCTTGCGGCGACGGAGTATGTCTGCTCATCCATAAATGTCGGTTCGACAAGAGCCGGGATCAATATGGATGCGGTACGGCTCTTAGGCGAAGTGATCCGAAGCACAGCGGAGGCGACGGCAGACCGTGGCTCGATCGGCTGTGCGAAACTGGTCGTGTTCTGCAATGCGCCGGATGACAATCCGTTTATGGCGGGAGCGTTTCACGGCGTATCCTGTCCTGACGCAATGATCAACGTCGGCGTATCCGGCCCGGGCGTTGTAAAACACGCCCTTGCAGAAGTGCGGG
>CAJOQZ010000141.1 GCA_905236585.1 uncultured Lachnospiraceae bacterium | reverse complement strand
CTGCGTCTCTTTCATTTTAGTTTTATTGTATGTCGCCTCATCTTCGGCTTCGGTCGCCTTTTTGTTTTCGAGGGCGATCTTATTCTCCAATTCCGCGACTTTTTCGTTTTTTTCCGTCAGACTGTCCGTCCGGTCGATATTCGCCTCGGATAAGCCTCGCTCCGCGATCTCCTGCTGCTTTTGGTTCAGCGCCGCCGCCTGTGATGTCTGCTCTTCGATGGCGGCAATCTGGTTCTTGATCTCTTCGGTGTCAAATGTGCATAGGACGTCTCCCGCTTCGACGTGGTCGCCCAACGCGACGTTTAACTCCTTGCAGCGGGCGGTCAGGTCGGTTGTGACGGAGACGACGTTCTGGCTTTCGACTTTTCCGGTCACGGAGATTTTCTGCGACATGTCCTGCATGGCGGCGGTCTGCGCCGTCGCGCCGTAATCCATCGCCATTTCCGAGACTTGTTCCATGGCGGTTGTTATTCTTGTGCCGATCCAGATGATGATTAGCAGGATGACGGCGATGATGATAATTGGTTTTTTATGTTTTTTTATAAAATCCATGATAACCTCTGATTATTCGTATATGGAGATGGGGTTTTCGATTCTTTTATGTTTCCGGCTTTCTCCCTTTCTGAAAAAATGTCTCCCACGGGAGGGTCTACTCCCTTTGTGAGACATTTTCCTCAGAAAGGCGATCTGCTACTCTTCCTCCATCTTCGCCACATCCTTTTTCAGAAACGCCGGTGCCTTGTCCCTTGGAATATAGCCGTACACATAACTATCATTCCCGTCGCTTAAGACCGCGCTCAGATAAATCCGGTCCTCGTCCTCATTCGGATACCAGTCCCCGGTATAGGTGTCCGAACAAAAGACCTTGCACAGCGCCTTAATCTGGTCGTCTTTTACATACTCGATGATATTCCCGTCCTCATAATAATACGTTTCCCAGTCATACCCGGTCTGATCCGACAGATACAGTTGGAAATGATCCACTTCGTCCGCTTTATAGGACGCGTCATGATAGATTTTCAGTTTTTTAAGATATTTAATCGTATTTTTATAAGACGGATATATCGCCATTGCATCGGAATAATAATCGCTGCCGCGATCCCATCGCGTCGTAATCTCCAGATTCAGCGTTCCGATTGCCTTATGCTCTTTTGCAAATGTAAAATCGTAATTTACTAAATCTTTACGGTACGCCTCTGCCAAACGAAGCGCTTGTTCCTCGTCAAGCGACGTCTGATCCTGCATCCCGCCGTATTCATAATACGCCGTCGCCGTGGACTTCTGCATATAGCGCGGATTTTCAATATGTGCGGCAAATCCATCCAAGTCATAGCGTCCTGCCTTAAATTCGTCGCTTCCGATAATCGTATTCATCAGACCCTCGTCGATATCCTGCGGAACCGCCATATGCCGCGTGACCTCTTTGCCGTTTTTTAAGCGATACACGACGGATACGTCATACAGATTGTATTCTGCAGTATCCATATATTCGTTATAGCCGGAAATTGCGATGACAAAATTCCTCTGCGCCGGCATCGCTATTTTTGCCACTTCGCAAAGTGCGTCGAGCGACGCTCCCGTTAAATGCATCCGGGTTAAGGAACTTCCGATGTCGAAGGAAAAATCTCCCGTTTCGTCATAATAGTATGTCTCGTTCGTCACCGTGTCATAATAGATCTGTCCATAGGAAAACGCCGCCGACTCCACCTGCGACGGGTCGGGCACATAAGAATCATAGCCGAACACATCGAGTTTGAAGCCGTAGAGGATTACAATGCTAACAACAATGCAGACCGGCATCTGCCACGCCCTCTTTAATGCCATGCGGATGTTTTTCGCAAAAATCACCTCTCCGATCGTACAGGTCAGCACGACCGCAAGGATTACAATGAAAAAGAAGATCAGCGAAAAATTCTTATGCACCGTATCCACCATGCTGTCAATGAGAATCCCGGCAAATACGCCGACGATAACCGCAATTATAATTTTTACAACGCTCTCGGCGAAGGGATAGCATAAGCCGCGCCCCGTATTTTCGAGCTTTCTGTTTTTATATGCATAGTACGCCGCAACAAATCCTACGATTCCGACCAGCGCCATCGCGAGCAGATACGGCGCCACACCCGTCGTATAGACGCCTAACTGCCGCGACGTGGGATAATAGGTATATGCGTAACTTTTCCCGCTAAGATGCGCAATATCCATGACAAGGGGGGACGTCAGCCCTCCGAAACCCCCGAACAGTCCGAGCGTACTGTTGACCGTCGTAAAATACGTCTCCCCGCACGCCGTAAAAAGCAGCCGGATAAACAGTTCGACAAATGTGAGGAACCCCATCAGCATTACCGCGATCACGAGATTGCCGGACAATACCGCCGCCAGCGTCGCCATCCCGCTTACCGCGAAAAACAGCACGAAAAGCCGCACCATCTCAATCGCAATCTCCAAATACACGATCAGCCTTAAGCCCCCGAAGATCAGCGTAAAGAGCATGGCGATCACCGTAGACGCGATAAGAAGCGGCGTAAAGATGACTAAGTTGTTCACGCAGATATGGAGGAACCGCTCCCACCTTGTAAACGGCTCGCTTTCATAGAAGTCCAGCGCGTTCATCCGATAAAGATAGGAAAATCCCGCCATTGCAAAAAGCACCGCAAGCGCCGCAACGGCAAGCGAAAGCCATTCGCTGTCCAGCCCGTACAGGGAAAGCGCTTCGTTGAGCAGTTCCGTCCGGATAAACGCATTCTCCTGCAAGATCAGAATGTTGCGGGAATGTACCAGCGCAATCAGCGGAATCAGCACATAGAACATGAAAAAGGCAAGCCCGCTAAGCGCAATCAGCCATAGCCTGTGTTTTGCCATGTCAATCTGCAGCGCGAGAGGATTCCTTGTGTTATCCTTCGATAATTTTTCTGATGTCATAACCGACGACCTCCGTTTCACTGATAAATATTTCCTCTAATGTAAGCGGTAAGATCTCAAAATATATTTTATCAATCCCGTCAAAAATGCTCTCGATATCGTCCTGATGCGTACGCACCGTATAAACCTGCATCCGTCCCTGCGCCTTGTGGTCTAAGATGGTAAGCGCCTCTTCCGCTTTTTTCTGCTCCTCTTCGTTGGCGAACACGCACTGGATTTTCTGGACGTCCACTTTCAGATCCGTGATGTCCTTCGACAAAAGCACGCCGCCCTGATGCAGGATGCCTACGTGATCGCAGATGTCCTCCAGTTCCCGCAGGTTGTGCGAGGTCATGACCGTAGTAAGCCCCCGCTCGTCCATATCCCTCGCGATCAGGCTCTTCGTCGCCTGCCGCATCAAGGGGTCCAACCCGTCGAACGTCTCATCGCAGAAGAGGTACTTCGTTTTCGCCGAAAGCCCCAAGATGACGGAAAGCTGCTTTTTCATGCCCTTTGAAAAGCCGCCGATCCGACGCTTCGTGTCGAGGTTGAAGTCATTCATCAACTGGTAAAATCTGGTTTCCGAAAACTCGGGATAGATGTTGATATAATGCCGCATCATGTCAATCGGGCGGCTGTTCGGAAAATAATACGGATCATCCGGGATGAAGAAGATTTTCTCCTTTGCACGCGTATTGTCAAAAACCGGCTCTCCGTCAATCGCAATCACGCCTTCGTCCTGCCGCAGCACGCCCGTCATCATCCGAAGCAGGGTCGTTTTCCCGGCGCCGTTCGTCCCGACCATGCCGAACACTTCGTTCTCCCGCATGGACAGCGAGAGCGAACTGACCGCCGGATAACCGTCGTAAGATTTGTATAAATTTGTAATCTCAATCATTTGTCGTATCCCTCCATAATTGGTCTGCATCCAGCGACAGTTCCTCGGCTTCCCGCCGCAGTGCCTTCATCCGCGACAGCAGTTCCTTCCGCCGCTGTTCGATCAGTTTGCCGTTGTTTTTCACAAAATTCCCCCGTCCTTTTACCGCGTACAGATATCCGGCGCGCTCAAGTTCGGTGTACGCCTTCTGCACCGTGTTCGGATTCGTCGAAAGTTCCATCGACAAATTCCTCACGGACGGCATCTGCTCGTCCTCCTCCAAGATACCGCGCAGGATCAAGCCTTTGTAGTAGGATGCGATCTGTTCGTAAATGGGTCTCGCATCCCGATAATCAATGATCGCCATACGTCTGCTCCTTTTATTTCATTAACAATAAGTGTACTATTTGTGTTAGTACACTTATAGCATAACAAAACCCCATTGTCAATGGGGTAATTAAGAATTTTTTATAAAATCAAAATGCTCTGGCAATGCACGTCATTGTTCAGATCATATACCGCGCCGCTCTCGGTCGCGACGACTTTTGGCCGCAGCGGGTAATTCGGGTTGTTCTCGACCACTTTCGCGTATTCGCCGTTGGAAAGCCGGACAATGCTGTCCACCGGATAAAGGATGATGCTTGTCAAAAATGACGTCAGCGCCTCCATTTCGAGATCGTCCGTCATCGTCATCATGATCTCGATCGCGTCCTTTTTCGGGAAGCCTTTTTTATAGGGACGCTCCGTCACCAGCGCGTCATAGACATCCGCCACCGAAATGATCCGTGCAAACGGGTGGATCTTGTCCGCGCCGACCCCCATCGGATAGCCGCGCCCGTTCATTTTCTCATGATGCTGCAGGACGCCGCTCTTAATCGCCGTGGAAAAACCGTTGTTCTGCTCTAATATCTTGTAGCCGAAGAGGGAGTGGTATTTCATCTGGTGGAACTCTTCGTCGTTTAACTTCCCCGGCTTGTTCAAAATCTCGAGCGGTATCTTGGACTTGCCGACGTCATGCAGGAGTCCGGCGATGCCGAGTTCCCGGATCTCTTCCCGCTTGAGGCCGTATTTTTTGCCGATGATCATGGAAAGGGACGCCACATCCACGCTGTGCTTGAAGGTATATTCATCCGACACTTTAAGCGTCGCGATATCAACCGCTACGGCGTCATACTTCATGATGGCGCGGGTCAGTTCGTCCGTGACAGAATTGGTCGCCGTAATGAATTTTTCCGACTCCGTATTGTCAAAAAGAAACTGCACTCCCTCGCCGACGCGCTTTTTCACATCCTCCCGCAGCTGCATCTTGACCGGATCGTCCTGCCGGTTCATCTCAACGGCGCGTTTTGCTTTTTCCGAAAGGGGCACGTCCGGCTCATCTTCCTCGCCCTCCTGAATCAGGATCGAGTTGATGCCGTGTTCCTCCAAATACTGAATATAATGGTCTTCCAACTGGGCTCCCTGCTGGATCATCACCCGTCCCGTCGCGTCGCGGATGGTCTGACCGAGTTTCATGCCCTCTTCCAATTTTCGAATGCTGACTCTAACCTGTTTTGCCGCCAAAGCCTATCTCCTCATTTTTACTTCGCAACCGATCCGGCATCCCGGACGGTTTTGAATAATTAATTCGCCCTTAAATAACCTTGCTCATCATAGGAATAATAGCCCGTATCCACAAGTTCCTCATCCACATTATCCTTTGTGATCACGACCGGCTCCAGCAGATAGGAGGGAACCGTGATCTCTCCGTTGTCGTAACTTTCCGTATCATATGCACAGGCAAAGCCAAAATCGCTCGCTTCGATCAGATCCTCCCCCGGCGTCTGTCCCGACATGATCGCTTTTCCAAGCGCCAGCGTCACGACCGTTTCGTTAGAAAGCGCCTTGTAAACCGTCATGGTCTGCCTGCCGTCCAAAAGGTTTTTCAGATTCTCCTCATCCGCGTCCTGCCCTGTAATAAGGACTTCATTGCCGCCGCGGTAGTTGTCCGTAATCGCCCGGGTCACGCCGAGCGCAGTCGAATCGTTCGAACAGATCGCCGCCGAAAGCTGTTTGTTCCCCGCATAATAGGAATTTAATATCCCGGAAAACCGCTCCTCCGCCAAATCCGTCGACCATGAGGACGTCGCCGTCGTGTAAAAATCGGTCTGCCCCGACGGAACGACAAGCGTCCCTTTTTCCAAATACGGAGCGATCACGTCGTACATTCCGTTGTAAAAGTAACGGGCGTTATTATCCACAGGATCACCCGCCGTAATCTCGATATTGTAGGATTCACCGCCCGCATGCTCCAAATCAAGAGCGTCTCGGATGAACTCCCCCTGCAGTGTGCCGACCCTGTAATTGTCAAAGGACACGTAATAATCGACGTAAGGGCTGTCCCGTAAGAGACGGTCATAGGATATGACCGGAATCGCCGCCGCTTCGGCTTCTTTTAACACTTTTGTCAGGGAAGAGCCGTCTACCGGCGCGATGATCAAAAGATCCACATTTGCCGCTATCATCCCCCGGATATCGGCAATCTGATCGTCGATCAGGTCGTCGGCATGTTCTTTTATCACTTCATATCCCGCGGCTTCAAACTGCGACTGCAGGAAAGCCCCGTCCCGATTCCACCGCTCCAAATTCACCGACGGCATGGCGATGCCGACGATCTCTTTCCCGTCGTCGGAGTGGGTATCGCTGACGACGAGTTCTTCTTCCTCTTTTGAAGCCCCCGCGGCTGTCATATTTTTTTCATTCCCGCCGCAGCCGCTAAAAACCGCCGCAGCAGATATTGCCGCAAGCATCGCAATAAGCGGTATTCGTCTGTTTTTCATATGTTACGGTTCCCCCATTTATGATTCTGATTGCGCGATTTTTCAGATGTTATCTACTTTCATCAATTCCTGTCGCAATGCGCTCTTTCTTTCCCGAAGCAATAGAACGCTGCTGTACTTATCATACTCCACGCTGCCGCATTCATGCAAGAACTTCTTACTGTAAAAGCCACTGCTTAAACCTGTTAAAAAGATTACCATTTCCTGCCCCTCGCCGAAAGTCCGGTCGAGAAATAAAAAAACGCATTTTAATTTTTCCTGTATCTGTTCAATGTACGCCATCCGCTTTTCTTCTTCGGCGGCAAACGCCGCCGCGTCCTTGCGGTATGCCTCCCTTGCGCGTTCGCTGTCTTCGAGTTCTTCGCGGCGCGATTTTAAGCGCTCGTACTCTTTTGCCTGCCGCTCATACATCATGTCGTATGCATAAAAATCATTTCCAAGAG
>CAJOQZ010000140.1 GCA_905236585.1 uncultured Lachnospiraceae bacterium | reverse complement strand
GTGATAGTAGCAGTTCCTTCGCTGTCACGTTTGAGCATTACCTTATAGATCAAAGACAAGTCTTCTCTCTCATGATGAGGAACCTGCGAAAGCAACTTTGCGTTACGCTGAGTGTTCACAGCCGCCATAATGATATTGCTCTTCACAAACTCAAAGTCCTGAAACTTCTCGACGATGTTGCCGAATTCTTCTGGTGCTTTGATATTGGATGCCACTGTATCAGTGATCTGATTCATGATGGCATCCAAATCCATGCCTTCTTCATACTGCTTGAAATAGTCATCGAGGTAAACATTCAGAGCAGTGTTGCTGCCCTCCGGAGTTACTGTTATTCCATGTAACACCAGTCCGTTATTTTTTGTTACATCACGAAAACAAACCTGTGCATTTGCAAACTCCTTTTCAAGAGTTTTCTTACAGTAACTTCTAAAGCCTTCAAAATTAAACATAAGCAATCTCCTTTTAAAAAAATATAATAGTTTCAGTAATAATTTTGGTAAAAAAAAACGACAACCATGTGGTTGCCGTTGGAATGTTATTAACTCTATATGTATCAGAGTGGGCAATGGCAACCCACTCTGTTTAAAAGGAGGATCTCAAAGTGAAGGGATTTATGTGTGTGACTCCCTTCGTGTATATGTATATATTCTAAACCTATTCATAATTATGGACTTTATTTTTATATTTTTTTTTACAACATATCAAATTTATCCAGCGCAGCGTTTATGTCACGATTTTTCTTTGAAATGTTGGTGTCTTCGTACGACAGCTTCAAGTTCTTATCCTGAGAGACTGTCAACTTCATGATCCTTCCGTCATCTTCTGCACCAATATCGAGGGGTACGACTGATACAGTTTCATACTTTCCATCAATATAAACTGTTGCAAATAGCGGCAACTTGTTGTTGTATCCAAAAAGCTTAAGCTCATTCAATTTTGCTTTAAGGTCATCCAGCAATGTATTTTCTTCCATAAAATCACCCACTTCCTTAATGTGATAAATTAATTAACTGAGAGAATAAATCTGCATCCACCTCTTGCGAACCCGTACCCTCCGGTGCACTCGGCTCCTCCGCGTGATGCTCTGCGAAACTTATTTGCTTTGCGGATGTACTAACAATCTCTGGCGTATCAGGATTCTCCGGTGTTTTATTTGCCTGTACCGGTCTTTTCGGCGCAGGTGCGGGCACGGGTGCAGGTGCCACCGGCTGAGCTTTTAACTTCTGCCGGTAGTCATTTTTGCTCACGCTCATGCTATTACTTTGAGAGTACGCATGCAGCGGGAGTACACCCATGTAAGTTCTTACCAGTGCTTTTATGAACGAATTTCTGTATCCGTATTTAATATCTTTCAGTAAGTCGATCGCAGCGGCCTCTTGCGGGTCATTTTCGTCCAGTGTGATGTGGTAAGTCACGGATGTTGCTACCAGTCCGCTGGATATATCCCCGGGGTCTATTTCCGGCGGAGTATATTCTGATCCATTCGCGTACGCCACCATCATCTGCTTTACTGCCTTTGAAAAGCAGAATCCTTTGTGACGGTACAAGGCCACCAGATCGAGGTCGTGCTGACGATACAATCTAAGTGTTATTCTCATGCGTCCAGCCTTTCTGCGACCACTCTGTTCAGGTAGTACCCACGTGCATTTGAATATATAACAGGCATATTGCTGTTGATATTCCCAGGAATAACATCAATGTCAAAGTTCGCAAGCTTCTCCTTGAAGAACCTAAACCATGCTTCTCCGAGGCCCCCGGTCATAACCAGATGCATTCCATTGGAAAACTGATCCTTCACGAAATCCAACGCTTCTTCTCTTACGATTTTATTCGCCTCTTCAACGTAAGGCGCAGCTGCGTATGTTTTTGTGGTCAGCGTGGCAAAATCATTTACGTGGATCTTATTCTCTCTCAAGACCTTTTGCATCGAGGAAATTGGTATCGTGATTCCTAAATCGGCACGGACTCGATCGGCAGTCTCTTCAAGAATGCGTTTCATTCCCAACTCCGGACTTGTGCTGGAAGATACAATCTTTCCGACTTTAACCACAAACTTATCGAGTGTCCCAAAACCCCCGTCAAAAATGATAACCCCGCGATCCATATAATTGCGAGCGTTGGGCGTCATTTGGGCCTGATCCGTCAGAATAATGGAGTTAAAGGTTCCCATTGGCTGTTTCATCACGTCAATATTTTCCGGAGCAATATCAAGATGGAATTCTTTTCTGATCGTCCCCATAGTTACTGCAAAATCGTGCTTTCCCTCAAGCACCGCTTTTATGTACGGAGTGTCCTTCACGATATATGCAGGCGGAAGTCCTGTCTGGATGAACACATCAGTCCCATCAGTCGGTGTATTCCACAATGCGACACCAAGCGAT
>CAJOQZ010000139.1 GCA_905236585.1 uncultured Lachnospiraceae bacterium | reverse complement strand
GGGCGTCATCCGCAAATATTACCCGGACGTCGAGCCGGAAAGTTTCGCTGGCGCGTGCCGCAAGCAGGTGGAAGAAGCGTTGGCAAAGAGCGTGCCGCTAAAGCCGGGACTGTTCGAAATATTAAACTACTTCCGCGATCACGGCATAAAGATGGCGGTGGCGTCGAGTTCGTCGCCGGAGATGATTCAAAGGAACTTGAAAAACGCAGGCGCAGCGGATTATTTTTCCGTGGTCTTATCGTCTACGGAAGTGGCGAATCCAAAGCCTGCGCCGGACGTATTCTTAGAAGAGGCGAAGCGGCTTGGAATTCCGGCGGCGGACTGCTACGTATTCGAGGATTCATTCGGAGGCGTGCGGGCGGGAGCCGCGGCAGGATGCGCGACGGTGATGATACCGGATCAGGCGCCGCCGACGGATGAGATCCGAAGCCTTTGCGCGGGCGTATATGAGACGTTGGATCAGGCGGCGCAGGCGATTGACGAAGGAGAACTATAACGCGGCTGCTGTCGGAATCCCGGCGGCGGACGGCGGATGATTTTTACAAGGAGGAGGCAATAAGGAAATGGCGATTACATTTAATTACAGCAATGCGGGGTTAAGAGAGCATGAGTTGGAGCAGGTGCGCCCGCAGCTTATTACGGCGTACAAGACGCTGATGGACAAGAGCGGCGCGGGCAATGATTTCTTAGGCTGGCTGGATCTTTGCGATACCTACGACAAGGAAGAGTTCGCACGCATCAAGGCTGCGGCGAAGAAGATACAGCAGCAGAGCGAGGTGCTGGTGGCGATCGGCATCGGAGGAAGTTATCTGGGCGCCCGTGCGGGATTGGAATTTGCCAAGGGACCGTTCTATAATCAGTTGCCGAACAAGGACGGCGTGGAAGTGTATTTCGCGGGCAACAATATCTCCTCCGATTATGTGCAGTATCTGCTGGATATTATCGGCGACCGTGATTTTAGCGTGAACGTCATTTCGAAGTCGGGGACGACGACGGAACCGGCAGTGGCGTTCCGTATTTTCAAGCAGAAGTTAGAAGAAAAATACGGCGTCGACGGCGCGAAAGAGCGCATCTACGCGACAACCGACGCGAATAAAGGGGCGCTCCTTAATCTGGCAAAAGAGATGGGCTACGAAAGGTTCGTCGTGCCGGACGAGACGGGCGGACGCTTCTCGGTATTTACGGCGGTCGGACTGCTTCCGATGGCGGCGGGCGGCATGGATATCGACGCGGTGATGAAAGGGCTTGCCGATGCGACGAAGAAGTACGCGAATGACGACGTGATGCATAATGATGTTGCATTATACGCCGCAATCCGTTATATTATGATGACGAAGGGCAAGAGCGTGGAGATCCTCTCCGATTACAATCCGTCGCTGGCGATGTTCGGCGAGTGGTACAAGCAGCTCATGGCGGAGTCCGAGGGCAAGGACCATAAGGGCATCTTCCCGACGGCGGCGCATTTTTCCACCGATCTGCATTCCATCGGACAGTTCATACAGGACGGTGCACGGCTCTTCTTTGAGACGGTGCTTTGGGTGGCGAAGGCGAACCACGAGATCACCCTGCCGGATGACGAGAAGAATGTGGACGGCCTGAACTTCGTATCGGGGAAGTCGCTGCAGTTTATGAATGAAAAGGCGATGAACGGAACGCTGCTTGCGCATGTGGACGGCGGCGTGCCGAACCTGATCATTACGCTGGACGAGTTGTCGGATTATACTTTCGGCGAACTCTGCTACTTCTTCTGGAAGGCGTTGGGCATTTCAGGCTATATGCTCGGGGTCAATCCGTTCGACCAGCCTGGCGTTGAGGCGTATAAGAAGAATATGTTCGCTCTTTTGGGCAAGCCGGGCTACGAAGACGCGAAGGCGGATCTTGAGAAGCGGCTGGAGAGCATACGGTAAGAGGATGGGAGGATCGTCTTCCGTTTCATGAAAAAAGGCTTGGTGAAAAAAAGCAACAGAAGCCGAAAGCAGAAAAATATGCCGAGATGGGGATTTGCCTTTTTCGGCATATTTGTTATCGGCGGACTGTTGATTGCAAACTATTTATTTTTGAAAAATGTGTTTGCCGACATGCAAATGTCCGACAAAGGAGCCGGGGCGATCGTGGAACTGCCGGAGGACTCCCTGTTCTATCAAGGGAAGGCGTATATTCCGAATCCCGATGTTACGACGTTTCTTTTCCTTGGAATCGACCGGAAAACAGAAGTGGATGACGATTCCTTAACGCCGATGCTGCAGGGGCAGGCAGACACGATCCTGCTTGCTGTGCTTGATGCAAAGCGTGGTACAATAAAAGTCATAAGCATACCAAGGGATACGATGGTGACGATTCAGCATTACGACCCGGACGGAACGCCTTCCGTAACCGACGAGGAGCAGATCTGCCGCCAGTATGCCTATGGAAAGAACCCGCAGCACGCCGAGGAGATGACGGAAAGAATTATTACGGAGCAGATATTCGAGGGTGTGACGGTCGACCATTATGCCAGCCTGAATTTGGTCGCGCTGCCGACGCTGATTGACGATATCGGCGGCGTGAAAGTGACGATGGCCGAGGACTATGCGAATACGTCGGATGGTGCGAATCAGACATATGAGGCGGGAAGAGTATATACGTTCAACGGGGCGGCGGCGACGGAGTTTGTGCTTTTTCGGGACATGACGGAATACGGCAGTATGTTGACGAGGACCGAACGCCAGCGAGATTTTATCGAGGGTTTTTATCATGACGCGAAAGCCGCCATAAAGGAAGATCCAACATTGATCGCGAAGATCTACGAAGATCTGAAAAATGATCTTCATACGGATTTGAATGTAGCGGAGGCGGCGTCGGTAGCGACGGCGGCGATAAAAACGAATTTTGTGCCGCAGGATTCCATTGTAATCCTGCCCGGAACGCTTGGCGACGAGGTGAATTTCTGGGATCAGATGCCGCATCAGACGTATGACCTCGACGAAGAAAAAACATATCAGATAATGCTGGATACATGGTATCTGAAGTGGGATGGAGATACGGGGGAGAAATGATGACCGCGCGGATACTCGAATCATTGGGGGCAATGAGGTATAACAAATGATAAAGAAACTTGGACGTTGGCGAATCATCGCGGTTTTCCTTGCAATGTATGATTTTGTCGCTATCTGCGGCGCGTATTTTTTGGCGCTTTTTTTCCGTTTTGACGGGGTATACAGCGCGATTCCTACGGAACTGATCACCATTTATTCCAAGTTTATCTTTCCGTTTGCAGCCGCATCCATTATCATTTTTTTCTTTTTCCGCATGTATAACAGCCTGTGGGAGTATGCGTCTTTTACAGAGTTTGTAAATACTTTTATGGGCTCCGCCGTATCATCTGTTCTGCATGCGGTACTGATTACGAACATCTACGCCCGGATGCCTATTTCCTATTATATCTTAGGCGCGGGCTTCCAGTTTGTGTTTTTGATCGCCATCCGTTTTTCCGCCCGCTTTTTGCGGATCATATACCGCAGACATGAGCCGCGGATTGGGGAATCCAAAAACGTTATGCTGATCGGCGCCGGGAACGCGGCGCAGATGATCCTGCGGGACATGGTTAAGGCGAATGAGATCAATGATCGCGTTGTCTGTATTATAGATGATGACGATAACAAATGGGGACGGGATCTGGGAGGCATTCCCATTGTAGGCGGTAGGGAGGACATTTTCGCCGCCGTAGACAAGTATCAGATCGATAAGATTTTTTTGGCGATTCCGAGTGCGTCCGTTCAGCAAAAAAGGGATATTTTGGCAATCTGTACGGAAACGGACTGTGAACTTTTGCAGTTGCCGGGGATGTTCCAACTCATGCTCGGACAGGTGTCTGTCAGCAATATGCGGAAGGTTTCCGTTGAGGATCTTTTAGGCAGAGACCCGATTCGGGCGGACATGGGAGAAGTTTATGACTTTATCAATGGGAAAGTCGTGCTGATTACAGGGGGAGGCGGCTCCATAGGTTCTGAACTTTGCCGTCAGGTTGCCGCCCACAATCCGAAACAGATCATTGTTTTTGATATTTACGAAAATAACGCCTATGATATTCAACTGGAACTGAAAGAAAAATATCCCGACTTAAAACTGGACGTGATCATCGGTTCCGTTCGTGACAGTCGGCGGATGTTTGAGGTTTTTGCGGAGTTCCGGCCGGAGGTGGTTTACCACGCGGCAGCCCATAAGCATGTGCCGCTGATG
>CAJOQZ010000138.1 GCA_905236585.1 uncultured Lachnospiraceae bacterium | reverse complement strand
TCCTGCGGATATTCGCTTTGCAGCTGCTTTATATGGGACAGCCACTCGCTGTGTTTTTGCTCTTTTAAGAGCGGGTTGATGCGATCTAATATCTCCTTGATGTCGCCGATGACCTGCGCGTCCACGACGATATTCTTATTGACCTCTACCGGATCGACGTCGAATTGCAGGATTTTCGCTCCCTTGGCGAACCGCTTCGGATTGCCTAAAATCCGGTCGGAAAAACGGGTTCCTACCGCAATCAACAGGTCGCATTCGCTGACGCCGAAATTGGACGCCTTCGTTCCGTGCATGCCGAGCATGCCAGTATAGTTGGCGGACGTCCCGTCATAGGCGCCTTTGCCCATCAGGGTATCGCAGACAGGCGCATCCACTTTTTTTACAAACTCCCGTAATTCTTCGGACGCGCCCGATATCACCGCTCCGCCGCCGACCATGATATACGGCTTTTTGCTGCGCTCGATCAGTTTTACCGCTACGGCGATATCATCCCCGCTTATCGTTTCGGTTACGCGGGCGATCGCCTTCGGCTTTTGCGCTTTGAATGTCGTTTTCGCTGCAGTGACGTCCTTCGGGATATCGACGAGAACCGGTCCGGGTCTGCCGCTTGCCGCAATCTTGAAGGCGCGCCGGATCGTCGGCGCCAATTTTTCCACTTCCTTCACGATGAAATTATGCTTCGTGATCGGCATCGTGATTCCGGCGATATCGACTTCCTGAAAACTGTCTTTGCCTAATAGCGATACGTTGACGTTGCAGGTGATCGCTACGAGGGGCACGGAGTCCATGTAGGCGGTCGCGATTCCAGTGACTAAGTTCGTCGCCCCCGGTCCGCTGGTCGCCATGCACACGCCGACTTTTCCCGTGCTTCTTGCATATCCGTCCGCCGCGTGCGCCGCGCCCTGCTCGTGGCTGGTTAGGATGTGGCGGATCTCGTCGCGGTGCTTATATAATTCGTCGTAGACGTTTAGGATTGCGCCGCCGGGATAGCCGAAGACGGTATCGACGGTCTGCTCCTTTAAGCATTCAATGATGATTTGTGAGCCTGTTAATTGCATTTTGTCTGGTTCCTTTTTTCTGATTTCTGATCTTGTGTACCGGATTGCCGCATGGCATTATATATCCTCGGATGGATTTAATTTGCGCTGCACATCCGAATATGTTTTCTGATCTTGTATTCCGGATTGCCGCATGGCATTATATATCCTCGGATGGATTTAATTTGCGCTGCACATCCGAATATGTTTTCTGCGGAACGCTCTCGCTCTGAGTTTTAACGTAACGGTACTAAACTCACACTTCGTGTTCGTTAAGTGCCGACGTTAAAAACAGTCCGCCGAAAACATCTTTCGGACATTCCGCTTACTTTGTGGCAATCCTTTCAAGTTTATCGAAATATATCACGGATGTTCCGCTTACTTTGCGGCAATCCTGCCATGTTTCTTGAAATGATATACAGTTGTTCCACGCACTTTGCGGCAATCCCGTCAAGTTTCTCGAAATATATCACGGATGTTCCGCTTAGTTTAATGAGTTATTTCGGTATCTCCAGTATCGCGCCTCTGTTGCCGGATGTTACCATGGAAGCGTAACGCGCTAAGTAGCCGGTGGTTACTTTCGGTTCTCTCGGCTGCCAGTTGGCGCGGCGCTTTTCTAATTCCTCGTCGGATACTTTTAAGTTCAATGACAAGCCCGGGATATCGATGGATATGATGTCTCCCTCTTCTACCAATGCAATCGGTCCGCCGACGGCGGCTTCCGGCGATACGTGTCCGATGGACGCACCGCGGGACGCCCCGGAGAACCGTCCGTCCGTAATCAACGCCACCGTCGAGCCTAAGCCCATGCCGGCGATTGCAGAGGTCGGGTTTAACATTTCGCGCATGCCCGGTCCGCCTTTCGGTCCTTCGTAACGGATGACTACGACGTCGCCTTCCTTTATTTTTCCGCCTTTGATCGCCTCGATGGCATCCTCTTCGCAGTCAAACACCCTCGCCGGTCCTTCATGCACCATCATCTCCGCTACGACTGCGGAACGTTTTACGACGCTGCCGTCCGGTGCGAGGTTGCCTTTTAACACCGCAAGTCCGCCGGTCTTCGAATACGGGTTGTCAACGGGTCGGATCACTTCGGGGTTAAGGTTTACGGCGTTCTTAATATTCTCGCCAACCGTTTTTCCGGTAACGGTCATGCATTCCGTGTTCAAAAGACCGATGTCGGCAAGTTCCTTC
>CAJOQZ010000137.1 GCA_905236585.1 uncultured Lachnospiraceae bacterium | reverse complement strand
GGCAGACGCAAAAGAAGTGATTCATTTTTATGCGACCATGATACGGCTTTCGGCGCTTCGTCTTTGCCGAACCGGTCATAGGACGTTTGCATCGGATTTAGAAATGCCGTAATGGCACGGATATTTTTGTATACGCCGCCCAAAAAATGCTCGAACAATTCCGGCTTCGTTTCGCAGATGTTTTCCCCGCCGCAATGAAGAGAAACAAAAAGATGCAGTCCGTTCCCGCTTTTGTTTTTGATCGGGCGCGGATCGAACGACGCGTAGCCGCCGTTCTTCGCGGCAATGGAGGATACGGTATTGCGATAGGTCATAAAGTTATCCGCCGAGCGGAGCGCATCCGCCGCAAAGAAATCAATCTCATTCTGCCCCGGTCCCGCTTCATGGTGCGACGACTCCGGCTGTATCCCCATTTCCTCTAAGGACAGGCAGATCTCCCGCCGGATATTCTCCGCCTTATCAAGCGGCGCAACATCTAAATATCCACCGTTGTCCCAAGGGATATTCGTCGGATTGCCGTCCTCGTCCGTTTTGAACAGATAAAACTCGCTCCATAAGCCGACCCTTGCCGAAAACCCGGCTTCTTTGCAGCGTGCCAGCGTCGTCTTCAACGCCTCGCGGCTGTCATATACAAAGGGGGTGCCGTCCGGCTTAATGATATTGCAGTAGAACCTCGCTACCCGCCCGGTCTGCGGACGCCATGGCAGAATCGTAAGCGTAGACGGGTCCGGACGCAGGTAAAGCATATCATACGTTTCGTCGCCGTCATCGATCTCTGTAACGATTTTTTTGTAATCGAATCCGATGCCGGAGGCAAAAGCAAGCCCTAATTCCTGCGGCATGATCGCGACATTCTTATGCCGCCCTAAGATATCACAAAATGCAAGCCGAATGAATTTTACGTCATTTTCCTCGACAAAAGCAATGGCTTCCTCTACGGTTCTCTTAGACATGATCTGCTCCTTTCACACCGACTAATAAGATTTCCTTTCCTTTTTCCTTATGTGCGCCCCGTATGGCTTCATACAGCGACAAAAATCGTCTGCCGGGCATTCCGGCGTTATGTACGGCATATTTTGTTCCCTGCTTTGTGATGCAGACCGTATGCACCTGTGCAAAAATATTATCGGCATCGTTATACATGGTAAGAACGAACGCATCATAATCTTTTGTCAACTGCTCCGTGCGCGTACGATTGATGGCATGTCCCCACAATTCCTCTGTATAAAGACCCTTGTCTTTTAGGTAGGAAACAATGATATCCGTCGCCGTTCCGAAGAACCCGCCAAGAACGAGCCCCCTCTGCTCAAAATCAAACAGCACGGTCGCAAAATCTGAAAGAATAATATGCTGCGCACCCGAAGAACCGCTCTTTTTTTGATTGGCAACCGCCCGAAGCACGTTTGCCGCCGCAATGGCTTCGCAGCAGTTAAAGGAGGCTTTCGCGTTCCCGAACCGCATTCCGGTAAGCAGCGACTGGTGCTCAATATAGCCGCCCTGTATTGCCTTTTGGCGGATTACTTTCCATGCGGCGCGGTTATCCTGCAAATGCTTCTTTCGGATGCTTCGGGGCATCGGCACGCTTAAAAGCCGTAAATATACGGCGATTACTCTGACGGGAATATAGCGTGGGATAAATCCCGCGAATATTTTTTTTATGCTCAACATGGTTTTTAGCGTATCAAAAATCTATTTTTATTGCAATACATATTTGATGTGAAAGCGGAAAAATGATATAATTTGGATTAAAATTTTTGTTTTCAAGAAAGGGGAATGATAAGCAATGAAATTGAAACTGTCTATGCAGCAGATCCTGTTTGTTGTCGCGATTCCGCTTATGGCGGCGCTTGTGATCAGCGTAATCGTAGCGGGAACGGAAATGAACAGCGTCCGTCAAGAAAGCGAAGTCGTATTCTATGAGCATCTGTATACGATCTCATCCGATCTGATTAACGCGGACCGCGACTTTTATCAGGCAATGCTTGCCGCTACGAAATACCATAACGCCATTTCAAACGGCGAATCCGCTCTTTCAGTATCCGGCAAAACGGACGATTACAAGGAGAACGTGCAGCAGACGCTTGAAGGCGTCCAGAACGTCGCCGCACTCGCAAGACAGGACGCGGATATCTGGACCGGCACCAAGGCAGAGGGATCGGATGCCACATTCGAGTCCTTGTATAATGAATTTGAATCGAACTTCGCCGAATGGCAGGCTGCTTTCGATGTGGAGAACAACAAAGGCGACTGGTATACATTTAACGCCCTTTTTGAAAAGATCCGCGGTAATATCTCTACCATGTCGGATATTACAGAGGCT
>CAJOQZ010000136.1 GCA_905236585.1 uncultured Lachnospiraceae bacterium | reverse complement strand
TGATTTACTGTGAGCGGAAAAAGCTGTCAATAAAGTATCAGCGGATTGGGTGTGTCGTGAGTGCAGTTTTGCTCTTAGGCGCGATGTATTTCGTTTTTGATGAATCAAATCATCCAGCAGTTATAACTGTAAGTAATGAAACCCAAGAAAAAAGTTCAGGCACAGAAGCTATTGGTGAATATTTAGTCGAATTCGAAAAATTGATTTATGATGCTTTCGGAGAGAATAACTGCTCGCTAAAGTTTGATTTTGACAACTATCGCATGACAGTCATCATCTGGATACCTGAAATAAGCGGTGTGTGGAACCAGCTTTCAAATGGGTCTAGTGAACTTTCTGATGACTGGAAAGAATTCGCGGATACATGCCTGAATTGGGTGCAACTCATGCAGGAGTTTACAAACAATCATTGTAAGGACAAGATTGATGTTATACTGAATTGTGTGGATTCTCAAAATCATGACTTTCTGTTATTTAGCTGTACATCTGACGATGTTGCTTTTAATGCAGTAGATTCTATAGCGGACGTTGCAAACATAGATATGCAGGTTGTTTCCTCGGAGACGATTTACAATAGCGCGTCTGAATACGAAGGTGACAATGTTGCACAGCTTGACACATCAATCGACGATTATCCATTTGTAAAATATGATGAAATTGCATCCGGCGATTATAAAAACAAGGTTGTATGTGTTGAAGCAATAGTAGATAACGTTGAGCATACTTTTTATCGAGGTATGTATGGTGGAAGCAGTTTTGATTTATGGTATCAGTCCAAGGACACTTATATTTGTAGTAAACTCCATCACATTTTCGATAGTAATATCACCGCTTATCCAGGCAATGAAGATTTTAAGAACATCTCCAACGGAGATATTATCAGGTATGTGACATTGATTAACCGGGACAATTCATTTGGAACAACTCAAAGTCGTGCAGTAAAAATTGTCGGGCATGTAGACATTCAAAAATTTCACGAAAGTATCGGAACAAGCGAGGACATAGAAGAAGATCAGGATACGGCTTCAAATAACAGTGGTACAGCCGACACGGCGGCAAAGGCAGAATATAATAAGTGGAGAGATATATACACCATCGAAGCCAGCGCAAAAAGCATTGTCAGTGAAAAATACTCGCTAACTGATATTGACAGTATCACTGTCAATGAAAATTTGGGTACTGAAGAAGATGGCGACTATATTTTGTTGGCTCATCTAACGTGGAATCAAAAAAACTCTACGGAAATGACGAAGAAGGTCCTAGCAATGTACAGCGGTG
This sequence comes from uncultured Lachnospiraceae bacterium, assembly GCA_905236585.1. Lineage (GTDB taxonomy): Bacteria > Bacillota > Clostridia > Lachnospirales > Lachnospiraceae > RGIG4930. The sequence goes on along the minus strand of CAJOQZ010000136.1, from coordinate 736 downwards.
ATTTTGCCGCACAGATTGGCGAAAGGTTTCCAAAAGTAAATGAATTATCAATCTTTTGGACAGTTCCTTATTATTCTTCTCAAGACACACTTGTAAAATATTCGTATGAGAGAATTGACGGAGGAATGTTCCAAAGCGACGTAATGATTAGTTCGCTTTTGGATTGATTGCAGACCGCCCCTCCCGTTGGGGAGGGGCAAGTATCTATCAAAACTGTATAATATGTATATGCGAAGGGCGGGGCGGGATATGTTGTATGATCTGACAGAAGAAGAGGCGGAGCTGATTGAGAGTTTCCGCCTCTTACAGCCTAGGATACAGAAACCGATTCTCTCGCTTGTTTTCGGATTTCGTGACATTGCGGACTACGCCACGGACAGGACTGTCTCTGATATAGTCCGTGCAGTGACGCTGCAAGGAGAATGTGCTTTTACAAGTGGCGGCAAATAAAAAAGCCGCCCCCGGTGCGTAAACACTGGGAGCGGCAGGAGATACCAGGGACAGGCGGTCCCCGATGGCCCCCGACAAGGCCATTTTACCACCTGCCCCTGGGAAAGTCCAGACTTTTTCAGAGAGGCAAGGTGGTTTTTATGGCACGAAAGGCGGCGGCGGGGACCGGGAACATCCGCAAGAAGACCGTCAAGCGGAATGGCAAGGAGTACACCTACTGGGAGGCCCGGTATACGGCGGGGTACGATCCCGGTACCGGGAAGCAGATTCAGAGGAGCATCACCGG
>CAJOQZ010000135.1 GCA_905236585.1 uncultured Lachnospiraceae bacterium | reverse complement strand
TGTAAAGTCGCCCGACGCCATCCGCTCAATCTCGTCCGTAAGGAACTTGATCGGGTTCGCGATCCGGTTGCCGATATACAGCGCAAAGATTACAAGCAAAACAATCAGCACAACCAGGAAAATCACCGATTGGATAATCGTAGAACGCAGCGCCGCCGTCGCATGGCTGACATACTCCTCCTCGATCGCATCCAAATGGTCGATCCAAACGCCGGTTCCGAGCACCCACTCATATGGCTCATAGGCAACCGTATAGTTCATCTTCGGCAGCGGCTCCGTCTCATTCGGCTTAGCGAACATCAGGTAGGTAAATCCGCCTCCCGCCTGCTTGCCGTTCGCAATCATCTCCTGAATGAACTTCGTCCCGTTCGGATCGGTCGCATCCCAGCGGGACTGCCCTTCCGTATCGCGCCCTAAAAGGACAACGTTAACGCCTTCATAGGTATCTACCCAAAAATATCCAGCGCCGTCATCATAGCGAAGTTCCCGCACGCGGTCAGCCGCTTCCTTCCTCGCCTCTGTTTCCGTCAATTCGCCCGCTTCCTGCTTGGCATGCACTTCTTCGATCACGGAAACCGCTATTTCCGTTTCATGCCTAAGCTCATCCTGCACGTCCTCGAGAATCCGGTTGGAAAACGCCTCGGTCTGCTCGCTGTTCGTCTTCAATGTATTGACAAGCGAGAAGATCTCTAGACCGATAGAAGTAACCAGCGTTACGGCAATAATTACCGATACCAGGATAAACTTGATGGAATGTACGCCGCCGCTTTTTCGTTTTTTTTGCATCGTAAATGCCCCTCCTTAAATAAATAATGTTTATTATACTGTATTCACGCACATATTACAATACATATCCCCATAGTAAGCGCAATATGTTGAATAATCAGATGAAAAAACATACCATATTTTGTATCAGACCATCCGCTTGCGGATCACCATCTGCGTAAACTCCTGATTGTTCTTCGTATGGGTAAACATTTGTAAAATCGTCTCTCCCGCTTCATCCGAACGCATGCCGTTCAATCCTTTCCGAATGATGTCGCACGCCTCGCGCTCCTCCGGATTCAGGAGCAGGTCCTCACGCCTCGTGGACGACCGCGCCAGGTCGATCGCCGGAAAAACGCGTTTCTCGGAGAGTTTGCGGTCTAAGACAAGTTCCATGTTGCCAGTGCCCTTAAACTCCTCGAAGACGATATCGTCCATCTTAGATCCCGTCTCCACAAGCGCCGTCGCTAAGATTGTAAGCGAACCGCCCTCCCGCATATTCCGCGCCGCGCCGAAGAAGCGTTTCGGCATATGCAGCGCCGCCGGGTCAAGTCCGCCCGACAATGTCCGCCCGGACGGAGTTACGGTCAAATTGTACGCCCTTGTCAGGCGCGTGATTGAATCCAGCAGGATCATAACGTCCCTGCCATGCTCGACGAGCCGCTTCGCCCGTTCAATCACCATTTCCGACACCCGCTTATGATGCTCGGGCAGTTCGTCGAATGTCGAGTAGATGACCTCCACATTGCCGCCCTCGATCGTCTCTTTCATGTCGGTGACTTCTTCGGGCCGCTCATCGATTAAAAGAATGATCATGTGCATATCCGGGTTTGCCGCCTTAATTGACTTGGCAATCTGCTTCAAAAGAGTTGTCTTCCCGGCTTTCGGCTGGGATACGATCATCCCGCGCTGCCCTTTTCCGATTGGCGAGATCAAATCGACGATGCGCGTCGCGACGCTTCCTCCCGGCCGCTCAAGGCGCAGCCTCTCATTTGGGAAAATCGGCGTCAGATCTTCAAAATTCGGACGCCGCATCGCCACTTCCGGCGGCATTCCGTTGATCGTACCGATAAAAAGGAGTGCGCCGAATTTATCCGTCGGATTGTTCCTGCGCGTCTTGCCGGTGATGATATCCCCCGTTTTTAAGTTAAATTTCCGAATCTGCGACGGAGACACATATACGTCGTTCTCTCCGGGCATATAGTTTTCACAGCGGATAAATCCGAAGCCGTCCTGCATAACTTCCAAAATGCCGTTCGCATCTTTTGCGTCGTCATACTGCGGCATTTCCTGTTCTGCGGGCTGGGCGCCTTCCGGCGCGGCATTCTTTGCCGGTGCATCTGCGCCTGCCGCCCCCTGCTGCCCCTGCGCCGCCGAAGCATTCGCGCCCTTCGCTTTTTCCCGTTCGTCAATCTCGTCCTGCTTGCACATCGCCTCGATCACTTCGTCTTTTTTCATTTTCGTGATCCCCTTGATGCCGCGGGCTTTTGCTAAATCTTTTAAGACCCCTACCGCAAGCGTCTCATATTTTTCACGCATAAATGTTTGTTCCTCTCTTTCTAAACCCCCAAACAATGCTCCTCATTTTGGAAATTATACGTCGATTCGACTCGATTATAATCATAAGATTGTGAACTATATATTAGTATACGGCAATTCTGCTTTTCACGCAAGAAAAAGTTTGTTATGATAATGTTATGGTTACCATTTTCGGATTTATAAAGGAGACATCTTATGACGGAATTTGACTTAACCTATAAAATCATCATCTTGGAAATCCTGTCAAAATCGGATTTTTCCCTGACCAATTCGCAGATTACGGATTTTTTCATAGAAAACGAGATCACGGATTACTTTACCGTGCAGGATGCGCTCGCCGCTTTGACCGATACGAAGAATATTGATGTCGAATCTTCTGCGAACCAGACGTTCTACCGGATAAATGAAAAGGGCTGCGACACGCTTTCTCTGTTCCCGGACCGGATCACGGAGAAAATCAAAGCCAGTATCGTGGCGTATTTTGCGTCGCACGCACTCTCCATGAAGGAAGAAAACTCGCTGATCGGCGACTTTTTCCCTAACGGCGAAGCATTTTCCTGTCATTTGAAAAAAACGGACGGCGACGCAACGCTTCTTGAGGTCTCCTTTCGGGTGCCGGATCAGGCGATGGCGCAGACGATCTGTGCGAATTGGAAGGTGCGGGCGGATGATGTGTATGATAGTTTAATGGATATTTTGGTGTCTTAATTTTTGGAGAATGCCCGTAAAAATACGGGAATCATGCAGGAATCGTGCAGACTGTAAAAACAATACTCTCCCCGGCGGGAATTACGCCGGGGAGAGTATTGTTTTACAGTCTTTATTTATGCTTCGTATTTTTACGGGCATTCATTTCATTTAAGGCAAGCAAATGTACATGCTTTTTTGAAATCGTGCTTCTCCTTAAGATAAAAATCTCCCCACGGCGTTACGCCGGGGGAGTTTTTTACTTCTTCAATTTTCCTAACAGTCCGCCTTTTTTGTCGCTGTCTTCCTCTTCTTTTTTCTCTGCTTCAGATGAACCTTGTACGCTTTCCGGCTTTTCGACAGCGGCGATCGCCGTTTTCTGCATGGGGATGCGGCAGTTGCGGTTGCTTCCAAATTCCACAATCACCGTATCGTCTTCGATATCTATGACCACGCCGTAGAATCCGCTCGTCGTAAGAATTGTATCTCCTACGGCAAGTTCCGACATCATTGCGTTTTTTTCTCGCTGCTCCTTGTTCTGCGGCCGGATCACCGTCGCGTAGAAAAATACCGCCAAAACCGCGATCCAAAGCACCATCACCATATTACTCATTTTTCTTCCTCCCGTATTAGACCGGTCAATCCACGCTGTCGATCAAATCAAGCGTATGCTCGTTATTCTGCTTCATGCAAATATTTATGAACTTCTCTAACGGAATGCCGTTCATCTTCTTATTGCCGCGGCAGGTCACCGAAACGCTCTTATCCTGTACCTCTTTATCGCCGATGATGACGATATACGGGTCCTTATACGCATGGAATCCCTTGATCTTCTCCTTCATGTTGCGGTACGCAAAATCCGCTTCCGCACGAACGCCCGCTTTCCGAAGTTCGTTAAGGACTTCTTTTGCATAGTCGTTATGCTCCGGCAGAATCGGTACAATGCCGACCTGATACGGATTTAGCCAGAACGGGAACAGTCCCTTGTAGTTCTCGATCAGGATGCCGATAAACCGCTCCATGGAGCCGAAGATCGCGCGGTGGATCATAACCGGTCGCTTGTGCGAACTGTCATCGGCGACGTATTTCAGATCGAAGTTAAGCGGCAGTTGGAAGTCCAACTGGATCGTCCCCATCTGCCACTCCCGTCCCAAAGCGTCCTTCATTTGCAGGTCGATCTTCGGTCCGTAGAATGCGCCGTCGCCTTCGTTAATCTCGTAATTGCCCTCGCCGAAGTGCTCATTCAAGATGTTCTTCAAGGATTCTTCCGCCTGATTCCATACCTCGATGTCGCCCATATAATCATCCGGGCGCGTCGACAGTTCCACCCGGTAGGTCAGTCCGAACGT
>CAJOQZ010000134.1 GCA_905236585.1 uncultured Lachnospiraceae bacterium | reverse complement strand
GGATATGATCTCATTCAAGTCCAACGAAACGTATCTGGATTACATCGATAAAAAAGCGCAGGATCTCTATCGGACGATTTCCCGCAAGTCAACGGGGCTGCCGACGAGCAATCAGGCGGTTACGCGCAAGGTGCTTCGGACGCAGCATATCAATATGACGCCGCAGGAGTCGGAGATCGCGTCGGAGATCGCGTCGGATGACAACAAGGTCCGCCAGCAGAAAGCGGACGTATTGGAATTGTCGAAGATGTATAAGGATCTTTTGAACGGTGCGCCGGTGGATGAGGGCGTCAATGAGTTTATCACGGATTTTAGGAAGACGTATCTGCCTAAAAGGGATTTTGCGGCGACCTATCGTTTTGCCATTCAGGGAAAAAAAGATCCGCTGTACGTGGAGGTTCGTCCAGATGGGCTGACCTGCGAATATGCGGATTACAACGAGGCGGACGTGCATATCCAGATGGATCGGGACATTATGATCGAAATCGTCGCCGGGAGAAAAACATTTCAGCGTGCTTTTGCGACAGGAGAACTGTCGGCGCGCGGCAACTTTATGAATATACGGATGCTGGACGAATTATTTCCATTTGCACAGAGAGGAGAGGAACCATGAAAGACGACTGCATTTTTTGTAAATTGGCGAACGGCGTGATACCGACGAATGCGATTTACGAGGATGATGATTTCAAAGTTATTTTGGATGCGGCTCCGGCAACGAGGGGACACGCGCTGATCCTGCCGAAAGAGCATTACGCCAACGTCTATGAAATCGCGGACGATACGGCGGCAAAGGTACTGCCGCTGGCGAAAAAACTGGCGGCGCATATGACCGAAAAGTTGAACTGCGACGGATTTAATATCTTACAGAACAACGGCGAAGCAGCCGGACAGACGGTCTTCCATTTCCATGTGCATCTGATCCCGCGCTACAAAGACGGTGCTCCGATGATCGGATGGTCACATCAGAACTTTTCGGAAGAGGAGATGGCGCAAATCCGGGATGTGCTTAAATTTTGATATGAAAACAAAAAGCAGGTTGCGGTAAGCCGCCCTGCTTTTTTTGATGTAACAATTCCTAAGTATCGAAGCCGTTTCAAACCTTTGCCGCCTCTTTTAACAGAGAAACTATGATATCGACGCTGTTTTGCATACGGCTTTCTTTCATTGCCGAGATGTACATATCCGCGTGGGAATGAACATAAAGCACGGCTTCAAGCAGCGTGTCCCGTGTGACGGTTTCTTCTTCCATGTAATAGGAGAATCCCTGTTTTTCGAAAGACTTGGCGTTTAGGATCTGATCCCCGCGGCTTGCGTTTAAGGAGAGGGGAACGAGGATGTTCGGTTTTTGCAAGGCGAGGATTTCGCAGATGGCATTGGCGCCGGCGCGGGAAAGCAAAAGATCCGCCGCGGCAAAATAATCCGGGAGCGCATCGCTTACATATTCAAATTGGCGATAGCCGGGCGTGCCGTCCAGTTCGGGGGCGAGGTTGCCTTTTCCGCAGAGGTGGATGATCTGGAACGTTTGCAGCAGATCGTCCAACGCGCCGCGAACCGCATTGTTGATAAAGACGGAGCCGATGCTTCCGCCCATAATCATCAAAACCGGCTTTTCGGCTGTAAAGCCGAGGGAGGCAAGGGCGCTGTCCTTGTCGCCGTGGAGCAGTTCTTCGCGAATCGGGCATCCGGTCAGGACGGCTTTATCTTTCGGCAGATACTGCAGCGTTTCAGGGAAGTTGCAGCATACCTTGGTCGCGCCGCGGATGGCGATTTTATTCGCAAGCCCCGGCGTCATGTCCGACTCATGGATGATCGCGGGGATATGGAGCCCCTTCGCCGCCAAAACGACCGGAACCGATACGAACCCGCCTTTGGAAAAAACGACGTCCGGCTTCAAATGCTTTAACAGATGCCGCGCCTGACCGTACCCTTTGATGACGCGGAAGGGATCGGAGAAATTCTTCCAGTCGAAGTAGCGGCGCAGTTTGCCGGAAGCGATCGGATAGTACGGGATGCGGGCGTCCTTGATCAACTGCTTTTCAATGCCCTCATAGGAGCCGATATAACTGACGTCAAAACCGGCGTCGCGCAGCGCCGGAAGCAGAGCAAGATTCGGGGTAACATGTCCGGCAGTACCGCCGCCGGTCAATACAATTCGCATCATTTTCTTTTTCCTTAATACAATCTAAAAAAACAGATGTCAACGCAGCCTATTATAAGGCATTCGTGCGGAAAAAACAAATCTGATAGTAAACTTGGAAATCAAATTTTGTGTTGAGAACAAATAATCTTAAGTGTGAGGTTAAGACATACCTGCCGTCGAACACTTAAGATTTGTTTGTTCCTAAGGCAATATACTCAGCATTTGTATTTGCTTAATGAATATGATAAAATCGTAAATCATTCACATCGAACCATACATTTCATGTACGGTGGCGGCTTGTGAGGCAGAAGGGACGATAGAGAGAAAAGGAGTGTTTCGGGGATGAATTTACAGGGAAGAAATTTTTTGAAAATGAAGGACTTTACGGCGGAAGAGATCACATATCTTGTGGATCTTGCCGCAGAGTTGAAAGAGAAGAAGAAAAACGGCGTGGCGCATGATGAACTGCGGGGAAAGAATATCGCACTGATTTTTGAAAAAACATCGACCCGGACACGCTGTTCATTTGAAGTGGCGGCGTATGATCTGGGGATGAGAGTCACTTATCTCGATCCGGCCGGTTCGCAGATCGGGAAAAAAGAAAGCATCGCCGATACGGCGCGGGTTCTGGGGCGGATGTATGACGGCATAGAATACCGGGGATACGGGCAGGAGATCGTAGAGGAACTGGCAAAATATGCCGGGGTTCCGGTGTGGAACGGGCTGACGAATGAAGCGCACCCGACGCAGATGATCGCGGATATGCTGACGATACGCGAACATTTAGGGAAACTGGCAGGCATAAAATTCGTTTATATGGGAGACGCCCGTTACAATATGGGAAATTCCTTAATGGTTACCTGTGCGAAACTCGGGATGCATTTTGTCGCGTGTACGAACGCGGCGTATTTTCCTGACAAAGAACTCGTGGCGTACGCAAAAGATGAGGCGGCAAAAGCGGGCGGATCGGTGACATTGACCGAAAGCGTCGAGGAGGGCTGTAAGGATGCGGACGTTATCTATACGGACGTTTGGGTGTCGATGGGCGAACCGGAGGAGGTATGGGAAGAACGGATCAAAATTTTAAAGCCGTACCAGGTGAATGCGAAAGCGCTTTCCTACGCCAAGAGCAGCGTCATCTTCATGCACTGCCTCCCGGCGTTCCATGACTTAAATACGACGGTCGGAAAAGAAATCCATGACAAGTTCGGTCTTACGGAAATGGAAGTGACCGACGAGGTGTTCGAAGGGGCGCATTCGGTGGTGTTCGAAGAGGCGGAGAACCGGATGCATACGATAAAAGCGGTGATCTACGCGACCATGCCGCGATAAATCATGGAACTGATCTACCACTATTTTGACGAAGTTGATTCGACGAATACGCAGTTAAAAAAAGCGGCGGAAAATGCGCCGCAGGGAACGGTATATTCCGCGGGACGGCAGACCGCCGGGCGGGGGCGGAGCGGACATACATGGGAGACGCCGCAAAACGATTCGGTCGCAACGAGTCTGCTTTTGTTCCCGGAGGATCTTACCCCGGCACAGAGCGCGCTTTTGACGCCGCTTGCTGCGCTTGCGGTTTGCGATGCGATTGAGGAGTGCTGCGGCATACCGGCACAGATCAAATGGGTGAACGACGTCCTGCTTTTTCAAAAAAAGGTCAGCGGCATCCTGACCGAGCAGATTTGGACGAAAGATGGAAGACGTGCGGTGATTATCGGGATCGGGATCAATGTGCATCAGCGAAACTTTCCGCCGGAAATCGCCGATATCGCGACAAGCGTATATCTTGCGTTGACGCAAAGCAAAGCGGATGGCCGCATGAGAGGGCGCAAAGAATTGACGGAAACACTCTGGCGGAATTTTACCGGATATTATGAGCGGTTTGTCCGAAAAAAGGATCTGGCGTTTGTTATGGAACGCTACAACGAACGGCTTATAAACAGGGGAAGACGCTGCAGGATATTAGACCCGAAGGGCGCATATGAAGGGACGGCGCTGGGAATCGACGAAGCAGGGAGGCTTAGCGTCCGAACGGATGGCGGAGCGGTGCGGGCGGTCGATTCGGGGGAAGTGAGCGTAAGAGGAATCATGGGATATGTATGATGAAGAAACCGTGCTTTGCGGAGCAAGCGCTTATACGAAAAAGTATTATCTGAATGACATTTTTGACGGGCTGCCCGAAGGGATCAAAGAGGAACTTAAGATAATGTGCGTCCTTTATACGGAGGAAGTCGGCGGCACGATACAACTGGTGTTTGACGAGGACGGCACGTTAGAGATTTGCGCGGACGCAGAGGAAGAGGACATCCTTTTTGACGAGATTGGAAGTGCGCTGAAAGTAAAAGCGATGCGGCGTGAAAAAGGAGAACTTTTTGAAGCACTGGAAATGTATTATCGGATCTTTAACTGTTCAGCAGACTGAACAGTTAATGCCGCCCGAAGCCTGTCGGCATGGAAATATCGGTGCGGCATTGGCTGTTTTCATTTGAGAGGCAGTCGCTCAGCGGTAAATGCTTCGCGCTGAAAAAAGTACCACAGGATTTATTTATGAGAAGACGAATGAGTTCGCCCATCCATGAACTGACCATCGGGAATGTCACCTTAAAAAACAATCTGATCTTAGGACCGATGGCGGGGGTCTGCGACGCTCCGTTTCGGCTGCTATGCCATGAGCAGGGAGCCGGATTGGTCTGCATGGAGATGATCTCCGCAAAGGCGCTGTATTATAAAAATAAAAAAACAGAGCGGCTGATGTTTACCTATGAAACAGAGCATCCCGTCAGTCTGCAGATGTTCGGCTCCGATCCGGCGTGCATGAGCGAAATGGCAAAGGCGATCGAGGAGAGGGATTTTGAGATACTGGATATCAACATGGGCTGTCCGGTGCCGAAGGTGGTGAATAACGGCGATGGGTCGGCATTGATGAAAAACCCGCGGCTGGCGGGAGAGATCATAGATAGCGTCGTGCGGGCGATAAAAAAGCCGGTGACGGTGAAGATCCGCAAAGGGTTTGACGCGGCGCATGAGAACGCGGTGGAACTGGCGCATATCGCGCAGGAAAGCGGCGCGGCGGCGGTCACGGTGCACGGCAGAACGCGGGAAGAGTACTATTCGGGCAAAGCGGACTGGGAGATTATTCGAAAGGTAAAGGAAGCGGTAAGAATCCCCGTGATCGGAAACGGTGACATCGGCGGCGCAGAAGATGTGAAAAAGATGTATGAGAAAACCGCTTGCGACGGGTATATGATCGCCCGGGCGGCGCAGGGAGATCCGTGGATATTTTCGAGGATATTGAACGATTTTACGGGAGAAAAAACGGACGCGAAGCCGCCGATGGAAACCATATGCGAAACGATACTGCGACAGGCGAAGATGCAGATCGAATATAAAGGCGAGTATGTCGCAATGCGCGAGATGCGCAAACACGCGGCTTGGTATATGACCGGCATACCGGGCGCGGCGCGGCTTCGCGGGAGATTGAACGAAGTGGAGACGTATGAGGATTTGGGAGAGGTGTTAAAGGAACTGCGGCATTGAGAATATACAATCCCCGTGTGAGGACAAGGCATTATTGCCGTCGAACATTTAAGATTTGTTTGTTCCAAAGGCGAGATGGGATGAAAATGAATGTTACCATTCACGAACTAACCGATTGCCTTTCGTCTTAGATAAATCCGTGAATGGTAACGTCACATCGGCTGGCTATCGCCATTGAAAGAGCCGATGTGACACGAAAATTACAGTTTGACGGCTCGTCAACCGCTCAGGCGCAAATCGTCCGGCGGACGATTGCTCTGCGCCGACCGAAGTGGAACGGAGACAGTGAGCGGTTGCATCGTGAACCAATGTCATTTAGTTAAGCGAAAAAGAACATAGTGGATATATGGTAAAATACGTGCTGCATTGAAAGGCAACTCAGAAATCTACGG
>CAJOQZ010000133.1 GCA_905236585.1 uncultured Lachnospiraceae bacterium | reverse complement strand
GACCGGCGGGCTTTCCACAGTGGCTGTGCGGATGCCGTCCTCGCAAATTGCGCGGATGTTGATCGAAAAAAGCGGGTGCATGATCGCGGCGCCGTCCGCGAACGTGTCGGGTCGCCCGTCGCCGACCAAATGCGCCCATGTGAGGGAGGACTTGGACGGACGAGTGGATGTGATCATTGACGGAGGCGACACAGACATCGGTCTGGAGTCGACGATCGTCGATCTGACGGCGGAAGTGCCGACGATTTTGCGTCCGGGCTACATTACAAAGGAGCAGATTGCGGAAGTGGTCGGCGACGTGCGGATGGATGCCGGATTAAATGAGAACGCCTCCGAACCGCCCAAAGCACCCGGGATGCGTTATCGACATTACGCGCCGAAAGGGACGCTTACGGTGGTCGAAGGAGAGCCGGAAGATGTGGTCGCCTATATCACGAGGGAAGCAAAGAGAGCCGAGGACAAGGGGGAGACGGTCGGGATTCTTGCGACGGAAGGTGCGGCGGAGCATTACCGGACGGGGACGGTGGTCTCGCTGGGCGGGCGCGAAGATGAAGACGCCCTTGCTGCCGGTTTGTATGACGCCCTGCGGAAGATGGATGAAAAAGGCGCTACGGTCATTTTCGCCGAGAGCCTGAAGACGCCGCGTCTGGGAGATGCGCTGATGAACCGGCTGTTAAAGGCGGCGGGGCATCGGATCGTCGATGCGTCGGGAAGAAGAACCGGAACGCCGAAGAAGAATATCAACCGGATTATTTTTGCGGCGGGCAACGGCATCACCCGTGCGCCGATGGCGACGGCGCTTTTTCGGGATATCTGTCAGGGCAGCGATATTGACGTGCTTTGCAGAGGGATCGTTGTATCGTTTCCCGAACCGCTGAACCAGAAGACCGAAGCGGTCATGATTTCGAACGGGTTCAACTGGGACGGGTATTCCTCCGTCGGGCTTAGCAACGACGAGATTACGGACGGAACCTATATTTTTGTGATGAGTGAAAAAGAGCGGCGGCAGGTGGTCGCAAGATTTCCCCATGCGAACGAGGAGAATACGTTCGTCCTCTCGGATTACGTCGGGGATGAATTGGAGATCATGGACCCTTATGGCGGCAATGTGCAGACGTACGGGATATGCTTCGAACTGATCCGCACGTCGATTGAAAAATTGGTGAACCTATTATAACTAAGGAGGAGGGCAGTTTTGGGAGAGAAGAGAACAGATTACATCAGCTGGGATGAGTATTTCATGGGGATCGCGTTCCTGTCGGGGATGCGCTCCAAAGACCCGAATACGCAGGTCGGCGCCTGCATCGTCAGCGAGGACAATAAGATTTTATCCATGGGATATAACGGGTTTCCGATCGGATGTTCGGACGACGAGTTTCCGTGGAACAGAGACGGCGATCCGTTGAATAATAAATATTTTTACACGACGCACAGTGAATTAAACGCAATCCTTAACTACCGCGGCGGAAGCCTTGAGGGGACGAAACTCTACGTTTCGCTGTTTCCGTGCAACGAGTGCGCCAAGGCGATCATTCAGGCGGGTATCCGCGAGGTCATCTACGACAGCGACAAATATGCGAATACGCCGAGCATCATTGCGTCGAAGAAAATGCTCAATGCCGCAGGGGTCAAGTTCCACAAATACGAACCGTCGGGGCGGAAAATTCAGATTGAATTGTGAGTGAGATTTGAGGGACTAAAAGTGATTTGCGGATTGGAATCAAAATATATACAAAAAATATGCAAAAATTCTTGTGATTTTTGGCAATATGGAGTAAACTTTGGAAAGTGGGAATAATTCGGTCGTAGCGATGCTGGGGCTGATCGGGCAGTTGGGAATTACCATGCTGGTGCCGATCGTCGGCTGTACGCTGCTTGGCGGATGGCTTGGCAACCGGGTCGGGCTGCCGGTTTTGGCGGTTCCCTTTTTTATCGTCGGCGCGATCGCCGGATTTCAGGGAACGTACAAGATTGTGAAGGGCTATACGAAGAACATGAAAACTCCGGGGCAGCTTGCACGCGAAGCCGAAGAGAAGAAGCAGGATGAACGCACTTAAACGACTTAACGACGCGCTGCCGGGACTTGTGGTCGGGATAATTATTTACGGCGCCCTATGCGAGATGGTTTCCGTATGGTTTGTTCACAACCGCCTCACTTGGTCGGTCGGACTTTTCGCAGGGGTATTGTGTGCGGTCTTTATGGCGGTTCATATTGCGCTTGTCATTGACGATTCCGTTCGGTTCGGAACGGGGACGAGGATGCTGGCGGTCAAGTCGGTTCTTCGCTACATGGCGGTGGCGGTTGTTTTTTTCGCCTTGGCGATTAGCGGCATCGGAGACGTGGTCGCGGCGTTTATCGGCGTAATGGGACTGAAAATCGCCGCATATGCCCAACCGAAGATCGATCAGATATTTTTCAAAAAAAGAACGGGAAAAGATATACATAACGAAGAGTAAGGAGGTGAGAATTTGAATCACGGATTATTGATAGCAGGTGCGGACAATATCGACTTTATGATCCATGGTCTGATCTCATACGAGGTATTCGGACAGACGGTCTGGATTACGACGTCGCATGTCTGCATCTTAATCGTCATGCTGTCGCTGATTCTGTTCGCGGTTGTTGCGAACCGGAAACTGGCGCACGCAACCGATGTGCCGGATAATTTCCAGAATGTCATCGAGTTGATGGTGGAACTGCTCGATAGCGTAGTCAAAGGCGCGATGGGCGGAAGCGCGAGGCGTTTTTCCAATTACATCAGCACGATTTTTTTGTTCATTCTGTTTTCCAACATATCGGGATTGTTCGGATTACGCCCGCCGACAGCGGACTACGGTACGACGTTCGCACTCGGCGTCATCACTTTTTGCCTGATCCATTTTAACCAGTTCAAGTATCAGTCGTTAAAAGAGATCTGGGTGGATATGTGTTCGCCGCTCCCGCCATGGCTTCCGATTTGGTTCCCGATCAACCTGATCAGTGAGATCGCCGTGCCGATATCGCTTTCTTTGCGTTTGTTCGCCAATGTGTTGTCGGGAACGGTTATGATGGCTCTGGTGTACGGGCTGTTGTCCGCCATCGCCTATGTATGGCCGTCCATCCTGCATATCTATTTCGACCTGTTCTCAGGCGCGATCCAGACGTACGTCTTTACGATGCTGACGATGACGTACATCAAGAACGCGATCGGCGACAGGGACGAAGTGGCAGAAGCAAAGGCGGCGTAAAATTCGGGCATTACAATGTAACCTATGCGCACATGGTACGCATGATTTATAAGGAGGATTTTATTATGAACATTTCAGGTCAGGACTTAATCTTAGCATGCTCGGCAATCGGTGCGGGACTTGCGGTTATCGCGGGTATCGGCCCCGGTATCGGTCAGGGTATCGCGGCAGGACACGCGGCGGCGGCGGTTGGACGCAATCCGGGCGCACAGGGACAGATTACATCGACCATGTTGTTAGGGCAGGCGGTAGCGGAGACGACCGGTCTTTACGGTTTGCTTGTCGCAATGCTTTTGCTCTTCGTGAAACCGTTAGTTGGCTAATGTAATTCGAGGCGAAAGGAAAGGGAAGCATGACAAGATTATTTGATCTGGATTTCCAACTGATTCACGACAGCGTGCTGCTTGGAATTTCCGTTTTCTTCCTGTTTCTGATTTTATCATACCTGTTGTTCGATCCGGCGCGGAAACTCATGGCGGATCGTCAGGAGCGAATCCGCATTGATATCGCGACGGCAGCCGACGACAAGGAAAAGGCGCGGGCGCTTGTTGCCGAGTATGAGGCAAAATTAGCCGGCATCGACAAAGAAGCGGAAAGCATTTTATCCGAGGCGCGCAAGAAAGCGTTGGCGAACGAGAACAAGATCGTTGCCGAGGCGAAGGAAGAGGCGGCGCGGATCATCGCGCATGCCAACGAAGAAGCGGCTTTGGAGCAGAAGCGCGTGGCGGATGAAGTCAAGCAGCAGATGATCGCGGTTGCGGCGCTGATGGCGCAGAAAGTCGTCACGGCGAATATGAATACGCAGATACAGGAATCTTTGGTGGATGAGACATTAAAAGAGATGGGTGGTTCTACATGGCTAAGTTAGTGGAAGACGTATATGGGAATGCGCTCTTTGAACTTGCGGTAGAACAGAACCGGGTGGACGAGTATTATGAGGAAGCGACGGGCATTCTCGAAATTCTTCGCGCCCATCCCGAACTGACCCGCATATGTACGCATCCACAGATCGTCAAGGAAGAAAAACTGCAAACGATCGACGCCGTTTTCAAAGGGCGGGTAGCGGACGAAACGCTCGGCCTGATGCGGATGGTGATCGAGAAGAATCATTTTGCAAACATGGAGGACATCTTCGCGTTTTTTGCAGACAGGGTGAAGGCATATAAGAACATCGGTGTTGCCTTCATAAGCACGCCGAGCGAGTTGTCCGCGACGCAGAAGGCCGCTGTTGAAAAGCGTCTTCTTGACACGACGGAATATGTCTCTTTCGAAATGCATTACGAGGTAGAACCGGAATTGATCGGCGGCATGGTGATACGGATCGGGGACCGCGTGGTGGATTCCAGCATCCGAACAAAATTAGAACATTTGTCGCGCGAATTAAGCAGAATACAGTTAAAGGTAGGTGAAAGCACTCCATGAAATTGCAACCGGAAGAAATCAGCTCCGT
>CAJOQZ010000132.1 GCA_905236585.1 uncultured Lachnospiraceae bacterium | reverse complement strand
TCGGTTACGGCGCTTCTTGTCCTTATTCATTTCGCAACGGGGATCGATACGACATGGGGGATTTTGGCGGTCGCGTTTTTCTGTGTGATGCTGCTTTTAGGGCAGGAGTACCATGCCCGGTATGTCCGCAGACAGCGGCGGGAACTGTCAAAAAGCCTCAACAAGACGATCTCCATGGTTAATGTCGTGCGAATGAAATACGCGAATGTTACGGCGCAGGTAGACTATGAAAAAGACCGCTACGGCGTGACAAATTCCTATGAACTCAATTACTTATGGGAGCGGTACTTAGCGGATGTACGTGACAGGGAGCAGTACGAGCGGGACAATGAGGACTATGTCTTTTTCAATCGCCATCTCGTTTCGATCCTTGACGGACTTGCCCTGCATGACAGCAGAATCTGGCTGACGCAGACCGAGGCGCTGATCAATCCCGAAGATATGCAGGAGATCAATCACAAACTCGTCGTCCGCCGGAAAAAAGTTCGGGCGCAGTTGGAAGAGAATACAAGGTATGTCCGCTCCGAGAGGGACGAGGTAACGCGGCTGATGCGCGACCATGATTATTACGAAGCGGAACTGATTGAGATCATTGCCACCATCGACGAGGAGATGGGTTGGAATAAAAACTATCAGATCATCAAAGCACAAGGAGCAAAACAGACATGAAAGTAAGAACACGATACGCGCCTTCCCCGACCGGGCGGATGCATGTCGGGAATTTAAGAACAGCCCTTTACGCATATCTGATCGCCAAGCATGAGGGCGGCGATTTTCTTCTGCGGATCGAGGATACGGATCAGGAACGCTACGTTCAGGAAGCGGAGGAGATCATTTTTCACACCTTGGAGGAGACGGGGCTTTTATGGGACGAAGGACCGCAAAAAGGCGGCGCGGTCGGACCGTATGTACAGAGTGAGCGCGTGAAAGCGGGCATCTATATGGACTATGCGAAGCAGCTCATTGATAAGGGCGAGGCGTATTACTGCTTCTGTGACAAGGAGCGGCTGGAGAGCCTCCGGCAGACGGTCGACGAAAGCGGCAAGCAGATCGTCCTTTATGACAAACACTGCCTGTCCCTGTCAAAAGAAAAGGTGCAGGCGAACCTTGATGCGGGAAAGCCATATGTCATCCGGCAGAACAATCCGAGAGAGGGAACGACGACGTTTTCGGATGTCATCTACGGCGACATCACCGTGGAAAATGCGGAACTCGACGATATGATTTTGATTAAGTCCGACGGCTACCCGACGTATAATTTTGCGAATGTCGTCGACGATCATCTGATGGGGATTACGCACGTAGTCCGCGGAAATGAATACTTATCCTCTTCACCGAAGTACAACCGTCTCTATGAGGCGTTCGGCTGGGAAGTGCCGGTGTATGTCCACTGTCCGCTGATTACGAATGAAGAGCATCAAAAACTATCCAAGCGCAGCGGACACTCCTCATTTGAGGACTTGGTGGAGCAGGGCTTTTTGCCGGAGGCGATCGTGAATTTCGTTGCGCTGTTGGGCTGGTCTCCGGCGGATAACGAGGAGATCAAGTCGCTTGCGTGCCTTACGGAGCAGTTCGATTATACGCATATCAATAAGTCGCCGGCTGTTTTCGACATGACAAAACTGCGCTGGATGAACGGCGAATACATGAAGAAACTATCTGCCGAGCGCTTTTACGAACTGGCGGAGCCGTATCTTAAAAAAGCAATTTCCCGCGATCTGGACTTACATAGAATCGCCTCCATGGTGCAGACCCGGATCGAGACGTGGTTCGATATCGCACAGCAGATCGACTTTTTCGAAGAAGTGCCGGATTATGACGTGGAACTGTACCGCCATAAAAAAATGAAGACGACGCCGGAGAGTTCGCTTTCTCTGTTAGAGGAAATCCTGCCGGAGTTACGTTCGTGGGAGGATTATACGAACGACGCGTTGTATGAAAACTTAAGCGCTTTCGCAAAGGAACGCGGATATAAAAACGGCTATGTGCTCTGGCCGATCCGCACCGCGCTTTCGGGCAAGGCAATGACGCCGGGGGGAGCGACGGAACTGCTGGACATCCTTGGAAAAGAAGAAAGCCTTCGTCGGATCGAGGCGGCGATCGAGAAGTTAAAAGCATATGTAACTGTTCAGGAGACCTAAGCAGTTACCCCGCATCGGTGGTCTTAGGACATTGAAAGTGCCGATGCGGGTCGTGATTTTTACTTCACGGGTCGCAATCGCGCAGAAAATGCGTGATTCGACATGGCAGTTCATTACAGACATGTTTTTCATCTGCCGCAGGAAGAGATTAAGGAAAGGTGGAAATTATGTCTGATAAAAAACAGCAGTCCGCCATCGCGTTCGGCGATGGCGCGGCTTTAATTCTTGCGGGACCCGGCGCCGGCAAAACGTATACGGTGACGCGGCGGGTGCGGCATCTTGTCCGGCATCATCATGTGCCGCCGGAGCAGATCCTTGTCATCACGTTTACGAAAGCGGCGGCAGAGGAAATGCGCCAAAGGTATCTGGCGCTTTCCGATGGCGTATCGCAGGTTTTCTTCGGCACGTTTCACTCGTTCTTTTTGTCCGTATTAAAAGAGGAACTTCATATCACAAACGAAGACATTATTGACGCGAAGACAAAACGGTATCTGTTGGAGAAGACGGTACGAAAGCAGCGTCTTTCCGTCGAGAGGATCGGCGATTTTTTCCAAAATATCGAAAAAGAGATCGGATATGTCAAAAACGCCGATATCGTTCCCATTGCCTTTGCGGCGCGGGATTTGACACAGGAAGAATTTGGCGCGTTCTTTGCGGACTATGAAAAGGCAAAAGAAGATTACGGCAAGATCGACTTTGACGACATGCTCTTAAAAGTGCGAAAACTCTTTGCGGAGGATGCGGCGATTCTTGAAAAATGGCAAAAGCGCTATTCGTATTTTATGATTGACGAGGCGCAGGACATGAACGATGTGCAGCGGGAACTTATGCTTCTTCTGGCGGCGCCGCAGTATAATCTTTGTTTTGTCGGGGACGACGACCAAAGCATCTACGGATTTCGGGCGGCGAATCCGGCGTGGATGCTAGACTTTCAAAAAGGATTTCCGTCTGCTGCAACGATCGTATTGGATAGAAATTACCGTAGCGCACCGGAAATCGTGGCAGCGGCAAAGCGGCTGATCCGCCATAACGAAAAGCGGTTGGAGAAGAATTACGCCGCCGTCAATGTCTGCGTCGGAAAAGTCCGCTATCATGCGTTTGCATCGGAATCGGAGGAAGCGGCGGGTCTGTGCGAATGGATTTATAAGGAAAGGAAAGAAGACCGAGAAAAGACGATCGCGGTACTGTTTCGTAACCATGCGCAAAGTGCGGCGGTGGTCAGGGCGTTCAAAAAGGAGGCACTTGCCTATCACTACGCCGAGGAAAAGAAGAACCCGTATCAGAAAGACATCTATTGGGATGTGATAAGTTACTTTGCGCTGGCGGGGGGAGAGAAAAGACGTGCGGACGTCCTTCGCGTCATGAACCGCCCGAACCGATTTCTGCCGCGGACGGGATTGGAGAACGAAACATTTTCATTTGCAAAATGGAAGGCGTATCACGAAGATTCGAAAGAAACGGTCTGTGCAATCGAAGCATTTGAAAAACAACTGGAGATCATGGGGCGGCTGTCGTCTTTTGCGGCGTGGAATCTGCTGTTAAAAGGGATGGGATATGAGGCGTTTATAAGGAGCCGCGAGGCGGATATGCTTGCAAGGCACTGTGATGCAGGACGAACAGGTGGAATCGGACAACACATTTTGGCAGAAGATAACGAAGAAAGTGCAGCGGAAGCGATGCGGAAAATTAGTGAATTAGCAAAGCGATTGCCGCATAAAAGAGAGTTTCTAAAAGAACTGCGAGGAATGACGGAAGAAAAAGCCTCCGTTGCGGCAACGAAGCGGACAAGGAGGGAAGAATCGCCGCCGATACGGCTTTTAAGTTTTCACGGGGCAAAAGGACTCGAATTTGACCATGTCTACATCATAGATGCGTGCGAAGGGATCACGCCGTCGAAACGGGCGAAAACGGCGGAAGCGCTTGAAGAAGAGAGAAGGTTGTTTTATGTGGCGGTCACGAGGGCGAAAACGGAATTGACGATTACGACTATTGAGAAGAGGGGTGGGGAGCGATTATATCCATCGAGGTTTATAAAGGAAATGTCGAAGGAGAGGTAATGCAATTTGCCGTTCACCAAAAAATTTTCTCTCACGGGCGGAGCAACGCCCTTAGTGAGAAAATTCTTTTGGTTCACTGGTGAAATGGATTATAGCAGTCAGTGGATGCGTTTTTGATTTCTTGGCGTGAGGCAATATGCCGTTCACCAAAAAAATTTTCTCTCACGGGCGAAGCCGACGGTCTTTGAGAGAGCATTCTTTTGGTTCACTGG
>CAJOQZ010000131.1 GCA_905236585.1 uncultured Lachnospiraceae bacterium | reverse complement strand
TCCTGCGCATCCGATGCGCCGTCCGCCGCATCTGCGCCCTCTGTCCTCTCCCCGGAAGTGCTTGCTTCATCCGTTTTATTTTCGGAGTCGGATGCGCCGCCCTGCGTATTGCCGGGATCATTTGCGCCGTCATTCGGTGCTGTCGAATCCGTCGCTGAGGAGGAATCCGCTGCCTCAGTACTTTTTTCTGTTGCTGCGTCTGCCGCCCCTGCTGTGCTTGCCTCTCCTGCGCTTTCTTCTGCTTTTACGTTCTCTCCCGCGCCGCTGTTTTGCGCATCCTGCACACTTCTTTCCGCCGCCTTTTCGGAAGCGCCGTCTGTCTGCGTTTTTCCGGTTTCCGAACCGGATGCGTTTGCTTCCCCGTCGGCTGCGTCCGCTTTCCTTTCCGTATTCTCCTGCGCCTGTTCTTCTTTTTCCGACGCCTGCTCTGCCTCATCCCGCGCAGCATCTTCTGTCTTCTCTTTTTGCTCTTCCTCCGGCAGCGTCACGTCCGTAATAACGGGCGAATTATTCTTCTTGTCCGCAGGAATGAAATACTTGCCGTCAAAAGAAATCTTCTCCCCCATCGGCAGGTAAATCCGTCCGGTTCGGTCGGCATAGAAAAGCAGTTCGCCGGACGCGTTGGAAATCACGTAATCGACATATCCCGGCAGCGCAACCTCCCCCGGAACCAACTGCGTCCCATCCTCCAAAACAAGTTCGGAAGATGCTGACTGCCCGATTTTGTAAGGAGCAATCGCAGCGGGATCGGAGACCGGTTCGTTCTCTGCATTTTCGGCAGCGATTCCATCTCCGGCAGCCGCCGCCTCCATCCCCGACGCTTCCGACTGCGGCTCATCAGAAGCAAAAACACTATGGTCAAGAAGCAGGATCTGTTCGGTCTGTGAAAGTTCTTCGTCATTCTCTGATTCCGCCGTTTCCGCTTCCGGCGTCGCGTCGGCCTGTGCATCCTCTGTCTGGCGCTCATCCGTACTGTCGGATTGCGCTTCATTTTCTTTTTCCGACAGATCATTTTCCCGCTCTACGACTTCCGTCTCAAAACGCATGCCGGTGAAATCAAGCGCCTCGACTTTTTCCAAAACAGCCGCCGTATCATCCTCCTGCGACAATACATCCAAAAGCCCCGCCAAACCCGTAAACGGGATCGTCAATTCCTCATCCGAAAAAAACATTTTCCGTGAACCGTCATAATAAGCCTGCGGCTCTTCGTTATAGGTAATCTTCCCATCCTCGTCTGCTGTAAAAAGCAGCACGCCGTCGCCGTCCACGCCGACATACCGCCAAAAATCACCCGCATCATTATCCGAGGACGTCCACGCATTCACATCGGATGGATCGGCAAACACACGGTTCGTCTGACAGAACACAATAAACGACGTCCCGTTGTAAGAGGCTTCGATATATTCATCCGGCCCCGGAAACTCAACGCCGTCGCCCAGCAACGCGCTTAAGTCATCAGGAAGCGCCGCCTCATAAGTAGCCTCTACCTCGGTAATCCCCGCGTCCAACAGACTGTCCAAATACGCGCGGAATTGATCTGTATTCGAAGAAGCGTCTTCGCCTTCCTCGCTTTCGTCCGCCGCCGTATCGTCGTCCGTCCGGCCTAACGCAGCATCTTCCTTTTCGCCGTTCGCGTCACCTTTTTTGTCATCCGCATTGTCTTCTTTGCCCTCCGCGTCCACATCCGTATCTGCAGACGCATCCCCGGGTAATACCGCAAGTCCGTCCGCATCAAAATGTACGGTCATCCCGTCCGCGTCTTCCAGCGCAAAGGTCAGATCTCCCAACAGCGCCGTCGCCTTTTCGTCTGCTTCCTCGCCGTTCAGCTGCGCAACCAGCGCCGCAAGGGTTTCCTCATCCGAAGACGTCTCGGGCTGTAAGGCGCGTTCCTTTGCCGCTTCTTCTATGTTCTCCGGCTCCGCAAACACCGTCATTCCCTGCAAGGTAAGGAAGGATATCCCAACGGCAACCGCTGTAATTTTTTTAATCATAGTATTCATATAAATGCCTCAAGTGTACTTCATTTCTGCCGTTTATTATAGCACTTATTTCGTCATTTTGCACGGAAAACACAACCCCCAATGATAAGGGCGTTTTTTCAGTTATAACAACAATCCCTATTATAGCAAGAAGGGGCGATTTTGATTCGCCCCTTCGTCATAGTAACCGCTTGCTTACCGTCTTACTCTTTCGTTCCGTACATGAAGTACCAGTAGCCATACGGCGAATGCCATGTGCCCTTAAGGTTGGTCTTCTGCAAGTAGAACTCGTTATAGTATGCGACCGGCGCCATTGCCGCGTCATTCAATACCACCTGCTCCGCCTGATGCAGCAGATCGTAATGCTCTTCCACATCAACCGACTTTCTTGCCTGATCGACAAGGCTGTCAAACTCCGCGCTCGAATACTTGCCGTCGTTGTTGCCGTTGTTGGTCTCTAACAGGTTGATCATGTTCGACGGGTCATCCCAGTCATATACCCAGCCGTTACGAGCGACATCGAAATTGCCCGCACGACGGTCCGCCGTAACGGTCTGCCACTCCTGAATGTTGACGTTCATTGTAAGTCCGAGTTCCGCCCACGCGCTCTGCAAATACTCCGCTACCGGCTTATGATAACTTGCGTCATTCGTTAAGTAGTTAAACTCCGGGAACCCTTCGCCGTCCGGATATCCTGCCTGTGCAAGCAGTTCCTTTGCTTTTGCGAGGTTCGCCTCATAATCGGAATTGTCAAAATGGTCGCCGTACTTCTCCGTCGTTACCTCCTCGAACGATGATCCGTCCGCCGCATCCGACACGCCCGGTCCGACAAAGTTCTTCGCCGGGGAGAATGTCCCCTGCATTACCGTATTCGCTACATAATCGCGGTCGATTGCCAGCGAAAGCGCCTCACGTACTTTTGCGTCGTCAAAGGGCGCCTTCTTGGTGTTGAACGTAATGTAATACGTACCCATGATCGGCTCTACGATAAATTCATCGCTGCCCTCCAGGGACGGAATCTCTTCGGTCGGCACGTCCTTTATCATATCCAAGGTGCCATCCTGATACGCCGCATAGGAAGCATTCGCGTCCTCAATCAGATGCCAGACGATCGTGTCAAACGTAATGCTGCCCGCGTCCCAATAGTTTTCATTTTTCGTCATAACGATGCGGTCGCCCGGCGTATATTCCGATACGCAGTACGGTCCGTCCGTGACATATGTTTCCGGGTTCGTCGACCAGCTGTCTCCTGTCTCGACTGCTGCCTGCTGTACCGGCACCATAACCGCGAACGCCGCGATCTTGTCAAAATAGATGCACGGATTGGAAAGCGTAACAACAAACGT
>CAJOQZ010000130.1 GCA_905236585.1 uncultured Lachnospiraceae bacterium | reverse complement strand
ATAATCTTCATCACATGACCAGCCGCCACAGCAGTCGATGTTTGCCCACGATAGGTAGTGATGTTCATAGAAAGGGATGTTGTTAAAACGGTAAGTAAGAATGGTGTAGCCATTATCGCTTACCACACGAACCTTTGATCATTTTACAGCATCTTCACGAATTATTCTAATGCCCTTGCTGTTTTCGTGTATTATCATTCCCAAATCCTCTCATCTGGAAGCACATCATTGACCATGTTTTCAAATCGCTTCATCTTCTTCGTCCGACATCTCTCCATTATTGTCCATTGCCCAGATTAGGACCATTACGGCATCAACTAAACGTTTTCCCACCGTTTCGATCCGGGGGATTCCACGGCGTCCTTCATAGCGTGGAGAGTCATTTTCATGGTATTTGCCCTCACGCAGTCCTTTTGTTTCCCACCAGACATCTTGGATTTCGCTCCAATACTTGTGGCTACCGAAATCAGAGTCTTCCTGCTGCAACAGATTAACAACCTTTGCATATTCATTACCTGTCAGCTTATTCAGTTGCTCATCCAAGGTATCAAGAACACGGGATAGAAGGGGAGCATCCTTGAGATCATCTTCTGTATGATGCCATGCACTTATCGCCTCATAGCATATCTTTACAATCGCTGTCATCTGATCGGGTTCCAACTGTCGGGCGAGAATGCGAATGTCAACAACCTTATTACCGGCACGCGGTATATGAATGTGGAGCAAATGCTTCCGTTTGAGAATAAGGTAGCGAACTATGTCAATAGTACCGGCGGTCATGTGCTTTACCGCGTTACGCCGATTTTCGACGGGAATAATTTGCTTGCGTCCGGCATAGAAATCGAAGCAAAATCGGTTGAGGATAATGGTAGCGGCATCAGTTTTCATGTGTATGTTTACAACGTACAGCCGGGGGTAACGATCGATTATGCGACCGGCAGCAGTCGGCTGGCGGATAATTCTTCTGTGGCGCAGCAGCAAAGTTCCATAGAGAATATACAAACAAGGCTGATGCCGACGGAAACGCCGGAACAGATACAGACAGCGGCACAGGAACAGGGGCAGTCGGCAATACAATCCGCATCAACTGAATATGTTTATGTACTGAACAAAAATACAAAGGTCTTTCATTACTCGACGTGCAGCAGCATTAATCAGATGAAGGAGAAAAACAAAATATATTCCAATCAGTCAAGAGATGAGATTGTAAATGCCGGATATAAGTCATGTGGGAATTGCCATCCGTAAGAATTTTTGGAGAAGATCATGGGATTAACAGACAAAATTAAAGAGAAAGCAGCAGAAGCGGCAAATAAGGTAAAGGAAAGTTCTGACGATATAGCCAGGGAGCGTCGGATCAATAGCGTTCTGCTGGATAAGATGGATGTAAAGGACAAAATAGGTGCTTTTGGAGAAGATCTGAAGAAACAGGTAAGCGGCGTTATCCCAAATGTCGGTAAGAAACAGGACAATAGGGGTATTGAAGGGTATCAGGAAGAGGAGGTTTCTTCCAATGAAAGTATAGGTGCGCAGCCCGATGATAGCGTAGTTTGCCCAAAATGCGGAAAAACGAATCCCTGTGAATATAAATATTGCATTGATTGCGGATACGATTTTTTTCAAAGCAAATACAGGCGGGGCGTCTGGGGCATCGGATAGTAGTACGCTGCCGGTTTCACCCATAGCGAGGGCAAATGTTAAGCGTGGGAAGGATGCATTCAAATTCAAAAAAACATATATCGCTGCCGCAGCAGCGTGTTTCGTGGCTTTTGTCGGGATCCTTGCATTAAGTACGGACAGCATATCTGCCCCTGACATCGTTGACGCTTCACAGGGCGCATCTTCGGCATCGAGTAATACGGTTGCCGATACGGCTTCTTCGGGATCGTCATTAGGCGGCAATAGTTCGAGCGCATCTAACGGAAGCGGCAATGGATCAAATTTTGATACATATGACAATCCGGCGCAGCAGCAGACAACGGCGACGTATGTTCTGAATACTGACACCATGAAGATTCATTTGCCGACATGCCGGGACGTAAAGAAAATAGCACCACAGAATTATGCGACCACAAATGAAAGTATACAGGAACTCTTGAATCGCAACTATACAAGGTGCGGGCATTGTAAACCGTAAGGACGTGAAATTTATTCCCGCGAGCAATGAGGAAAATGGACATGCTTGCATGGACATTTGACGAATGCCGCGTGGGGCACAAATCGTCCGGGGGACGATTGCTCTGTGCCGACCGTAACGAAGTGAAGAACAAATACCCCGCCCCTTGGGGCGCAAATCTTGCAGTCATGCCCCGTATGCTTGCAGCGGGGTATTTGACTTTATATTATCTATTAAAATATCCGGTTGCTGAATAGTCGTGATTTTTGGGTTTTACATTTTCATAATCTGATAATATACTGTTAAACAAAGAGAAGTGGTTTTTGCCGAAGGCATCCTCCCTGTAAGACCGTCGGCTTACGCGCTTCTTTTTTATGTTTTTCATATCATATCTATGCCAGATACCAATGGCATTTTCTGGATAGTCTTTACGAAAACGCATATCTTTCTACAATATTGATTTTTGTTTTATAAGTGCCATCGGAAGATGTTAAGGAGGAGATTATTTTGCTCATAAGCGATTATCATAACCTCAAAATTTGGCGGCTTCGGGTGGGCGTGTTTTTGTAAAAATGTCGTTGTTGTGCTAATTGAAAGGTGTTATACTATGCTTGAAAAAAGAAGTTTTCAGGAAGGGGTAATCCAAATGATTACTAATATCAAAGATAACAGAATAATCTCATTGGATGACGCAAGAAGAGGGCTTTCGAAACAAAAAGGAGTATTTGTAGTGGAAGATATGTCGGATATGTCGAATATTACGGGATATGTTGCTTTTGTTAGCAACTCCACAGATACATATCATGAACTGATTCGTGTATTTAATAATTATAAAAAGCATCAGCAGGCAATGATAATTGGTAGTTATGAAAACGGAGGTGCTGTTGGTGTTCAGTACGAAATGTGAAAATTTAAGATATGTCATTACCTGCATTGTTAATCAGGATAGTATCAACCTTGTGGATACTATTGTTGATACGGGTGCGATGCATACATGTTATAAAGCGGAGTTGATAAATGAGGATTTGACAGAAAATAGTTTATCCGTTGCTAATACGCATTTTATCGGTGGGTTTGTAGATGGCGCAAATATTGACAGAGCCGTTAAGTTTTATGAATATACTGTTTCCCAATTTACCATTGGAACCGTGAATCTGGGTGAACAGAAAATATGGGTAACATTTGATGATAGGATAAGTGACAATGTTTTAGGGATGGATTTGCTTCGGAAGGTTGCTTTTTTGCAATTAGAACATGATGATAGGCTGTACTTTTTCAAAGACAGATTGGAATTAGCAAAGAGTATTGAGACGCTGATATAAAAATAATACATTCTCAGCCTTGTTTTCTTCGGTTAAATTATATTTATCTCCATAATAATCATTAACTGCGTCCTTGAGTTTTGGAAAATTCGGGGATGCTTTTTATAGATTTGTTTTGATATTGTAAGCGTGTTGCTTTCACGATAAAGGTGGATTGCATGGTCGGTATGAACAGCCAAATGTCCCCAATATTGGAAAAGCCCTTTATATAGCAGACTTGACATCTGTCTGCGCGAAAACGGGGAAAAACAGTAAAAATCGTGCGCGAAAACGGGGCATTTTGCGAAATCGCGGCACCTTGAAAAGAGTTGACACCATAAAATGATGAATTTATAATGAAAACATCAGTTTTTTAGGGGCGGCAGCAATGCCGGTGACTACAATTCGGGGGGAAAGAAAATGCAGGAAAATCAATTTGGCGCAGTTGAATCGGCAATCGAGCATCTAAAATCGGCGGCGGATGAGTATGGAAGGGCGTTGAACGAGACGAAGGATCAGTGTGACGCAATCCGGGCGGAAGCGGATGCATACGCGGCAAAGAAGAAAGAGGAAGGGGATGCATATGTGGCGGAGAAGAAAAAGGAAGCGGATGCGTATGCTTTGAATCTGAAAGAAAAAGCGGACAATATCATGCGCGTCTTAGCGCAGTTTGCAAGCGCGTATAAGGAACTGGCGGATGCAACGGCGGAAATGGTATCGCAGCCGGGTGATGCCGTCGTAAATGCATCGGCGGCGGCGGACGCAGTACCGGCAGAGCCGGTTACGGAAGAAGCGCAGATGCCGGAAGCAGGGGTGGAGACGACAATGGCTGCGGCAGAGCCGGTTATGGAAGAGGCACAGATGCCGGAAGCACCGTTGGAACCGATTATACCGGAGGCAGAACCGTCAGCAGATGCACCGCTCATGGATAATATTCCGGCAGATTTGCCGCTGGCAGAATCTGCGGCAGTTGAAGATGCGGTCATGGAAAGCATGCCGGAAGCGTCTGCTGCTTCAACGGTAACGGAAGGCGCGCCGGATGCAATAGAGGAGGCGCCGGCTGAAGCCGCAGCCACGGAGCCGATGGCGGAGGAGGCATCGGCAGCAGTTGAGGTTGCCGAAGAAGCGGTTCCGGTCGAACCTGTTGCGGAGGATATTTCGATGCCGACCCCTGTTGCAGAGACGGTAGCAGGTGAGGGGGCAGTTGAAAACGCAGCGGCAGAGCCGATAGCAGAAGAAGCACCGGCAGAACCGGAAGAGGCTGCTCCATCCGTTGCGGAGACGGCAGCAAATTTGGCTGTCCAAGAGGCTTCGGCAGTCGTAGAAGAGGCGGCGGAGCTGATGAATGAAGAGGTTCAGGCGGTAGTAGAAGAGGTGGAGCCGATCATTAAGGAAGAGCCGACCTTAGACTCCGTGCCGACACCGGAAATGCTCGCAGCAATGGCGGCAGAGGAAATCCCCATGGTTGCGGAATCGACGCCGTCGGACCCCGACAGCATACTGAAGAAAGTCGAGGAGATTGAGGCTGCGGCAGAGGTGGCTTGAACCGGGGAAATATGCACAAAAATAACATAGTAATCTTGTCATATTATGACAAATTGCATCCAAATCAAACAAAAAGGAACAAATGTCCTATTTTAGCCTTTGAATTGTGTTATACTTGTAACTATAAAATTTACCGTAAGTATTCAGCAGGAGGGAAAGACTTATGAAAAAGCGCATTATGGCAATGTTACTTGCCGCGGTGATGATGTTTTCCGTTACGGCGTGCGGCGGCAGCAGCGGCGGAAGCAGTTCCGGTTCGGGCAGCGGCGATGCGGGCGAAGCATCTGCTTCCGATATGAAAGTTGCAATGATCACCGACTCGGGCGATATCACCGACCAGAGTTTTAACCAGACAACATATGAATCATGCAAGTCATGGGCGGAGTCGAACGGCGTGGACTTCAATTACTACAAGCCGGAAAGCGACTCGGATGAAGCGCGTAACGCAAGCGTCGATCAGGCGGTAGCGGAGGGTGCTAACGTAATCGTTATGCCGGGCTACATGTTTGCGGCGGCGCTCGTTGCACAGTCTGCGACGTATCCGGATGTTAAGTTTATCGCCATTGACGTTTCTGCGGGCGACATCTGTGAGAAGGGCGTCGGCGAAGGCTATACCTACAACCCGGATGATTATGACGTAACAGAGTATTATAATACCGAGAACACCTATTGCTGTACGTATCAGGAAGAGATCTCCGGTTATCTGGCGGGCTATGCGGCTGTCAAACTCGGCTACAAGCATCTTGGCTTTTTAGGCGGAATGTCCGTGCCGGCGGTTATGCGTTACGGCTACGGCTATGTACAGGGCGCGAACGCAGCAGCGGAAGAACTCGGCAATACGGGCGACATTACCATCGAGTATGTATACGGCGGACAGTTCTACGGCGACGCGGACATCACGGCTTATATGGATACATGGTACGGCTCGAAAGATGTTGAAGTTGTATTTGCATGCGGCGGTGGCATCTATACATCCGCAGGCGAAGCGGCGGCGAAGGTCGGCGGCAAGGTTATCGGCGTCGACTCCGACCAGAGCGGCAAGATTGACGGCGACTATGGCGAAGGCATGACGGTTACGTCGGCTATGAAGGGCTTGGGCGCAACGGTTAATACGGTCTTGACGGATATCGCGGCGGGCAAGTGGAGCGATTATGCGGGCAAGATCGACAACTTAGGCGTTGTTTCCGATACACCGTCGGAGAACTATGTTCAGCTTCCGTCTACGACCCAGTTCGGCGAAGGCTTCACGGAAGACGACTACAACGCGCTTGTTAAGTCGATTCACGCCGGCGATATCACGATCAGCAACGATATCAGCGCAATGCCGTCCGTATCAATTACGGTAAATGAGTACGGCAGTATCAAATAATCGTCTGACGAAAAAAGGCTTCATTTGATATAAGACTTCTTAGAGGGCAAGGTTTACGTGCCTATGCCCTCTTAATTTTTACCCAAAATCAGGGAGAGGAGGAAAGCAGGGGATGGAAAACTATGCAATCGAGATGCTGAACATCACAAAACGTTTTCCCGGCATCATTGCAAATGACAACATTACTTTGCAGTTGAAAAAGGGCGAGATCCATGCGCTTTTGGGCGAAAACGGCGCAGGGAAATCGACGCTGATGAGCGTCCTTTTTGGATTGTATCAGCCGGAAGAGGGCGAGATCCACAAGGACGGAAAAAAGGTGGAGATCAACGACCCGAATGACGCGAACGACCTCGGGATCGGAATGGTGCATCAGCATTTCAAACTGGTGGAATGTTTTTCTGTTTTGGACAACATCATTTTAGGCGTGGAGACGACGAAAGCCGGATTATTGCAGAAGGATGAAGCGCGGAAAAAAGTTGTCGCTCTTTCGGAAAAATACGGTCTTGCCGTCGACCCGGATGCGATCATTGAGGACATTACGGTCGGTATGCAGCAGAGAACGGAAATATTAAAAATGCTCTATCGCGACAATGAGATTTTAATCTTCGACGAGCCGACCGCTGTTTTAACGCCGCAGGAAATACAGGAACTGATGACGATCATGAAGAATCTGGCGGCAGAAGGCAAGAGCATTTTGTTTATCACGCACAAACTGGCAGAGATCATGCAGGTTGCCGATCGCTGCAGCGTCCTTAGAAAAGGCAAATATATCGGTACGGTGGACATCAAGGACACGACGCCGGAGAAACTTTCCGCGATGATGGTCGGAAGGGATGTAAATTTCGTTGTAGAGAAAAAGCCGGCGGTGCCGGGGGATGTCGTTTTAGATATCAAGGACATGACGGTTGCCTCGAAGCATCATAAGAATAATGCGGTCAATCATGTTTCCCTGCAGGTTCATCGCGGCGAGATTGTCTGCATCGCGGGGATCGACGGCAACGGACAGACGGAGTTCGTATATGGGCTGTCGGGCTTGGAGCCGCTGGTATCGGGGAAGATTTCCCTCGATGGCAAAGACATTACAAATTCGTCCATCCGCGAACGCCTAACTTCCGGCATGAGCCATATCCCCGAGGATCGTCATAAGCACGGGCTGGTATTGGATTATTCGCTGGAGGACAATATCGTTTTGCAGCGGTATTTTGAACCGGATTTTACCAATAAGTACGGTTTCTTAAAACGCAAAAACATCCGCGAGTATGCGAACAAACTGATCGAGCAGTACGATGTCCGCTCGGGACAGGGAGCGATCACGAAAGCGCGTTCCATGTCGGGCGGCAACCAGCAGAAGGCGATCATAGCGCGGGAGATCGACAAGAATCCCGAACTGCTGATTGCGGTGCAGCCGACCCGCGGCTTGGATGTCGGGGCGATCGAATACATCCATAAGCAGCTCGTCGCGCAGCGGGACGCGGGCAAGGGCGTGCTTCTTGTCAGCCTCGAACTTGACGAGGTAATGAACGTTTCCGACCGCATCCTCGTGATGTACGAAGGAGAGATTGTCGGCGAGTTCGACCCGAAGACGGTTACGGTAGAGGAACTTGGTCTGTACATGGCTGGTTCGAAGAGAAAGGAGGCGGCATAAGATGAATGAAATGAAAAAAGAAAGCATCTTGCGCAACTCCGGTTTTCAGACGATTTTAGGCTCCCTGCTTTGTATTTTATTGGGGCTTGTGATCGGATATGTCGTTCTTTTGATCATCAATCCTGCTGGGGCGGCACAGGCAGTTCTTGCGATTTTGAAAAACTTTTTATACTATCCGTCGGCACCGGCGGCAATGAAGTACTTCGGCACGACGCTGGTGAAGGCTTCCGCGCTTCTGATGTGCTCTCTGTCCGTGCTGTTTGCATGGAAGGTCGGGCTGTTCAACATCGGCGCGGCGGGACAGTATGTGGTCGGCTCGGGCGCGGCACTGTATTTTGCGCTGGGGCTTAATATGCCGTGGTTTGTCTGCCTGATTGCGGCGACGATCTGCGCGGCGCTTATCGCGGGCGTGTCGGGCGCACTGAAAGCGTATTTCAACGTGAATGAGGTTATCTCCTGCATTATGCTCAACTGGATATCGCTCTATTCGGTGAATATGCTGCTGTCAAAAGTTAAGGCGGAATCCACGCCGTATACCAAGCCGCTGTCGAGCGCGAACAAGAGTGCGCTTCTGCCGAATATGGGGCTGGATAAACTTTTTACGAACAACGAGTTCGTTACGGTCGGCATCATTTTTTCGGTTATCATTGCGGTCTTGATCTGGGTGCTTTTGGAAAAAACGAAACTCGGCTTCGAATTGAAAGCGACCGGCATGAACAAACAGGCGGCGAAGTACTGCGGTATGCGGGAAAAATACAACATCATTTTAACCATGATGATCGCCGGAGGACTTGCCGGATTCGGTGCGGGAATCTTTTATCTGAGCGGCATCGAGCAGTGGATGGTGCAGCAGACGTCTGTCCCCGCAATGGGATTTAACGGAATAGCGGCGTCGTTCTTAGGCGGCTCGCATCCGATTGGCGCAATCTTTGCGTCCTACTTTATCCAGCACATCACGAGCGGCGGCACATATGTGGATAAAACCATGTACTGCTCACAGATTTCGGATCTGATCTCGGCGGTGATCATCTACCTTTGCGGATTCGTTCTGTTCTTTAAGATGTGGCTGAACCGTTTTTTGGATAAAAGGGAAGAAAAGGCGAAAGGAGGCGAAGCATAATGACATTACTGATTCAATATACGTTGATCTTTGCTTCGGTTTTGATTTTAGTCGCATTGGGAGGCTGCTTTTCGGAGCATAGCGGCGTCATTAATATCGGACTGGAAGGCATCATGGTAATTGGCGCATTAGGCGGTGCGCTGATGATGAAGTATCTGCCGTCTTCGTCACCCGCATTTGTAATAATTGTGCTTGTTATTCTGGCAAGCGTGGTACTGGGAATGATCTTTTCTCTGCTTTTGGGCGTGGCGGCGATCAAATTCAACGCCGATCAGACCTTGATCGGGACGGCGATGAATCTGCTTGCCCCTGCGGTAGCGGTCGTCCTTGTCCGTGCGATCAATATGGCGGAAAGCGCGGACAACGTATCTTCGACGATTGCATACGGACAGGCGAAAAAGGCGTTTATCGTGAGCCTCGGAAAATTTGAATTTAGCTGGTTTATGCTGATCGCTTTTCTTCTTTTGGTCTGCGCATACATTGTCCTTTACAAAACGAAATTCGGGCTTCGCCTGATGGCGTGCGGCGAGCATCCGCAGGCGGCGGATTCGGTCGGCATCAACGTATATAAAATGCGTTACGCGGGGGTTCTGATCTCAGGCGCGTTAGGCGGCTTGGGCGGACTTGTTTATATTACCGCAGGCGTGTCGGAGTGGAAGTTTGAAAACGGCGTCGCGGGATTCGGATTCCTTGCTTTGGCGGTAATGATCTTCGGTCAGTGGCGTCCGGTGAATATCGGCATGGCGGCTCTTTTGTTCGGACTGTTCCGTGCATTGTCGAATGTGTATACCGGTTTTGACGCGTTGGTGGCGCTGAATATTCCGAGTACGGTTTACAATATGTTCCCGTATATTATTTCGCTGATCGTTTTGGTGTTTGTTTCGGGCAAGTCGAGGGCGCCGAAGGCGGAAGGTATTCCTTACGATAAGGGGCAGAGATAAGTTTTTATGTCGAAGACCGGAAAGGAAAGTATTATGAAAAATTATTCAGAAAACCCTGATAAACAATATCACATACAAGTAGCGAAAGGAGAAGTCGGCAGATACGTCATCATGCCCGGCGATCCGAAACGCTGCGAAAAAATTGCAAAGTATTTCGAAAACCCCGAATTTATTTCGGATAACCGCGAATACGTGACCTATACGGGAACGCTTGACGGAGAGAAAGTCAGCGTGACATCCACCGGAATCGGCGGGCCGTCCGCGTCGATCGCGATGGAGGAGTTGTATCGCTGCGGCGTGGATACATTCATTCGGATCGGCACCTGCGGCGGGATGCAGACCGATGTCAAAAGCGGCGACATCGTGGTCGCGACGGGTGCGATCCGCATGGAGGGAACGTCCCGCGAATACGCGCCGATCGAATTTCCGGCGGTTGCGAATCTGGATGTGACGAATGCTCTCGTCGCGGCGGCAAAGGGCAAAGGCTATCCGTTCCATACGGGGGTTGTGCAGTGCAAGGATTCGTTTTACGGACAGCATGAGCCGGAGGTGAAGCCGGTCAGTTATGAACTGTTGAACAAGTGGGAGGCATGGAAACGTCTCGGCTGCCTTGCGTCCGAGATGGAATCGGCGGCGCTCTTTACGGTGGCAAGTGCATTGCATGTGCGCTGCGGTTCGTGCTTCCTCGTGGTTGCAAATCAGGAACGGGAAAAATTAGGCTTGGAAAACCCGGTCGTACATGATACAGATGCGGCGATTCAGGTTACGGTGGAGGCAATTCGCAGGCTGATCGCGCTGGATAAGGAGGCAAAATGATGGATGCAAAAGAATTATGCAGACATGTGGATCATACGCTTTTATTGCAGGGATCGACTTGGGATGAGATCAAACAGATCTGTGACGACGCGATTGCGTTCGGAACGGCGAGCGTCTGCATTCCGCCATGCTATGTAAAGCAGGCGGCGGACTATGTCGACGGGAAAATGGCGATCTGCACGGTCATCGGTTTTCCAAACGGCAATATGACGACGGCGACGAAAGAATTTGAGACGAAGGATGCTCTTGCCAACGGCGCTTCTGAAATCGACATGGTGATCAACATCGGCTGGCTTAAAGACAAGAAATACGATCTGGTTGAGGATGAGATCCGCACCTTGAAAAAAGCATGCGGCGAGCATATTTTGAAAGTAATTATTGAAACCTGCCTTTTAACGGATGAAGAGAAAATCAAAATGTGCGAACTTGTGACGAACGCCGGCGCGGACTACATCAAGACGTCGACCGGATTTTCCATGGGTGGCGCAACGTTTTCCGATATTGAACTGTTCTCGAAGCATATCGGACCGCACGTTAAAATGAAGGCGGCAGGCGGGATCGCATCTTTGGATGACGCGGAAAAGTTCCTTTCTCTCGGCGCGGACAGACTCGGCACCAGCCGGATCATCAAACTGCTTAAGAACGAGGAAGTGAGCGGCTATTAAATTAAGGAGGAAAACATGGGTGCATATAATCGTGTATTTGTAGTTGTGTTGGATTCGCTCGGTATCGGCGCGATGCCGGATTCCGAAAAATTCGGCGATGTCGGCGTGGACACGTTCGGGCATATTTTAGACAAAATGGGACCGCTTGACATTCCGAATCTACAAAAACTGGGGATGTTAAATCTTCATCCCACGCCGGTGATGGAAGGCGTAGAAAAGCCGCTCGGGCGTTATATGCGCATGGCGGAGGCGTCTGCGAGCAAGGATACCATGACCGGACATTGGGAGATGATGGGAATTAAGACAGAGAAACCGTTCGTTACGTTTACCGAGCATGGTTTTCCGAAAGAACTGATCGACGAACTCGAAAAACGCTGCGGCAAGAAGGTGATCGGCAACAAGAGTGCGTCGGGAACGGAGATCATCGACGAACTCGGCGAGCAGGAGATCGCGAATAACGAGATGATCGTATATACTTCGGCGGATTCCGTTTTACAGATTGCGGGGAATGAGGAAACCTTCGACCTGCCAAACCTTTACCGCTGCTGCGAGATCGCGAGGGAACTGTGCATGCGGGACGAGTGGAAGGT
>CAJOQZ010000129.1 GCA_905236585.1 uncultured Lachnospiraceae bacterium | reverse complement strand
GCAGCGCCTTGACATAAATTTTCGTCGGCGCAAGAAGCGCCTCGCCAAGCGTGCCGCCCAAGGTGAAATAGCGTTTATTTAACGACTCCGGCGACATATCGAAAATCTTTCGCACCAAAGAAAATCCGTTGGAATGAACGCCCGAAGACGCA
This sequence comes from uncultured Lachnospiraceae bacterium, assembly GCA_905236585.1. Classification (GTDB taxonomy): domain Bacteria; phylum Bacillota; class Clostridia; order Lachnospirales; family Lachnospiraceae; genus RGIG4930. The sequence continues at coordinate 3,289 of CAJOQZ010000129.1, read as the reverse complement.
AGTCCTAAAAGCACGTCACCCGGCGCTATCGTCTTGCCGGTAATGATCTCGTCGCGATCCACAATGCCGACTGCAAATCCAGCCAGATCATATTCGTCCTCCGGCATCAGCCCGGGATGCTCCGCCGTCTCACCGCCGATCAAGGACGCGCCCGCCTGCTTGCAGCCCTCCGCAACGCCGGATACGATCTGCGCGATTTTTTCCGGATAGTTTTTGCCGCACGCGATATAATCAAGGAAAAACAGCGGTTCCCCGCCGCCGCAGATGATATCGTTGACGCACATGGCGACACAGTCAATGCCGATGGTGTCGTGTTTGTCCATTAAAAAGGCAAGTTTGACTTTCGTGCCGACCCCGTCGGTTCCCGATACAAGAACCGGATCTTTCATGTTCTTCGCCGCCGCGATGGAAAACGCGCCCGCGAAACCGCCTAAGCCGCCGACGACTTCGGGGCGGTTTGTTGCCGCTACGGCGCTTTTGATCAATTCGACGGAGCGGTAGCCGGCGTAGATGTCGACGCCTGATTGTTTATAGTCCATGAAAATGTCTCCTAATTTTCTTTTTATGTTAAGGGCTACAAGATACGCATCTTCCGTAATATATGTGCTTTCAGACACGCTTTCGCTCGGGTCCTCACGTAACGGTTCTAAACGCACACTTCGTTTCTCTCGTGTTTGTTAAGAACCGACGTTGCGGTACGGTCTGAAAACACATATATCACGGTCGATGCTTGCTTTCATTTCCTTTTTCTGAAAAGATAGATGTAAATCCACATGCTATTGCGATACCCAAAAATAACCATGCTGCTATTTTCGTCACGCTACATTCCTATCATAAAAACACGTGATAGCCTTCTTTTTGGAGTTTGTCGTCTTTTGCCATTACGGATTCTTTCTGCTTCACGGCGTATTCTTTCACTTTTTGCAGGAGTTCGTTATCTCCGGTTGCTAAGATCTTCGCCGCCAATATTCCGGCATTTTGTCCGCCGTTTATCGCTACGGTCGCCACCGGTACGCCGCTTGGCATCTGCACGATCGAATATAAGGAATCGACGCCGCCCAAGTCGGATGTCTTCATGGGGATTCCAATTACCGGCATCGGAAATATCGCCGCGCACATTCCCGGCAGATGCGCCGCTTTGCCCGCGCCCGCGATGATCACTTTATAGCCTTTTTCCTCCGCCTCTTTTGCATAAGAAAAAAACTCCTCCGGCTCGCGATGCGCCGATATGATGCGCATTTCATAGTCGATCCCGAATGCATCCAGCGCTTCCGCCGCTTTTGCCATGACCGGCATATCACTGTCACTTCCCATGACAATTCCCACTTTTGGCATACTCTCTCTCCTTTTATATCTTTAACGTCCTCATGCGGCTAATCTTTGTTATGATACAACGGCTGCACTTCCGTTTTCAGCACATACCGCGCAAAGCACAGGCACATAGTCACCGATACGACTTCCGCGATCGGAAACGCCCACCAGACATAGTTTACGCTACCAAACTGCGACAGGATATACGCCGCAGGAAGAAGCACGACCAACTGGCGGCTGATGGACACGATAAGTCCCAAATTCGGATGCCGCATCGCCTGACAGATTGAAATGCAGATGACCGAAAATCCGGCAACCAAGAAATGGGTACTGATGATTCGAAGCGCCGGAACGCCGATTTCAAGCATATTTTCCGATGCCGAGAACAACAGCAGAAGCTGCGTCGGGAACATTTGAAAAATGAACAGCGCAATCCACATCATGCAAACTGCGCCGACCGTTGCGTATCGAATGGTCTGCATGATCCGCTCCGGCTTCGCCGCACCGTAGTTGTACGAAATAATCGGCAGCGAACCGTTGTTCAGCCCGAAGATCGGCATAAACGCAAAACTTTGCAGTTTGAAATATACGCCGAACACCGCGACCGCCGTCGAGGAAAAACCGACCAAAATCTTATTGAGTCCGAACGTCATAACCGAACCGATCGCCGACATGAAAATCGACGGAATCCCGACGCCGTATATGCTTTTTACCACGTCGCCGGAAAGCCGGAAGCCCTTAAAGGATAAATGCAGTTCTTTGTTGTAATGCAGGTTGAAATAAATCGCCAGCACAGTACCAAGGCACTGCCCGAAGATTGTCGCAATCGCCGCGCCCGCTACGCCCAATTTGGGAAACGGTCCGATACCGAAGATCAAAATCGGGTCCATGATGATGTTGGTGATCGCTCCGACCATCTGCGTAATCATGGAATAAAATGTTTTCCCGGTGGACTGCAGCAGTTTCTCGAACATGGTCTGTCCGAACATGCCGATTCCCATAATCCCAATGAGTGTCAGATACGTGTTGCCGTAGCCGACAATCGTCGCGTCATCCGTCTGCGCCATGAAAAAGGGCTTGCTGATCAAGACGATCGTCACCGCAAAAATCACATACGTAATCATATTTAAGACAATGCCGTGCATCGCCACCCGGTTCGCACGGTCTATGTCTTTTTCTCCCAAATGCCGCGACGTCAGCGCATTCACCGCTACACCCGTGCCGACGCCGAACGCGATCATAAGGTTTTGAATCGGAAACGCCAGCGACACCGCCGTAAGAGCGTCCTCCGATATCATTGCCACGAAGATCGAATCCACCACGTTGTAAAGCGCCTGCACCAGCATGGATATCATCATCGGAATGGACATAGTTACCAGCAGTTTGCCGATGGGCATGACGCCCATTTTATTTTCTGTTTGTCTTTCTTCCATTGCAAAAACTTCTTTCTACGCCGCCGCCCGATTGCCTCATTTTTACTACTGTTTCTTCCTTCGGCAAAAAAATATGCATGACTCACGCGATCTGCGCCGCGAACACTTCCTTTGCTTTTGCCATCGCCTGGTCAATACCGGCAGGGTTCTTGCCGCCCGCCTGCGCCATGTTCGGGCGTCCGCCGCCGCCTCCGCCGACTAACTGCGCGACTTCTTTTATCAGGTTGCCCGCATGGGCGCCTTTTTGCACCGCGGCGTCCGTCGCCATGGAAAGCAGGTTCACTTTGCCGCCGTTGTCCGCGAACAGCACGACCATCCCGTCGCCGATCTTATTTTTCAGTTCGTCGCCAAGATCGCGCAAGCCCCCGCCATCGACGCCGGACACTTTCGTGCAAAGGAATTTCATGCCGCCGATCTCTTCGATCTGTTCGGAGACATCCCCAACCGCGTCTTTTGCGGCAGCGCTCTTTAACGATTCGTTCTCGCTGCGCAGATCTTTTAATTCTTTTTGCAACGCCGCAATCCGCGCCGAAAGTCCCGACGGG
>CAJOQZ010000128.1 GCA_905236585.1 uncultured Lachnospiraceae bacterium | reverse complement strand
GCGCTGATAGCGGATGCGGTGCGCGATTTGTGCATCCGGCTGAATTACGAACTTTCCGAAGATATGAAGGACTGTCTGCATCATGCTGAGGCGGCGGAGACATCCGACCTTGGGAAAAAGGTTTTATCCACACTGTCCGAGAATCTGACAATCGCAAAAGAGGAGCAGATTCCGATTTGTCAGGATACCGGCATGGCGGTGGTGTTCTTGGAAGTCGGACAGGATGTGCATTTTACCGGGATGCCGATTGAGGATGCGGTTAATGACGGCGTGCGCCGCGGCTATGAAGAGGGCTATCTGCGGAAATCCGTGGTCGGCGATCCCATCGAACGCGTAAATACCGGGGATAACACCCCTGCGGTCGTGCATTACCGAATTGTGCCGGGCGATAAGGTCAAGGTTGTCGTATCGCCGAAAGGCTTCGGCAGCGAGAACATGTCCAAAGTCTATATGCTAAAGCCTGCCGACGGATTGGACGGGGTGAAAGCGGCGGTTCTTTCTGCGGTAAAAGACGCGGGGCCGAATGCCTGTCCGCCGATGGCGCTTGGCGTAGGAGTCGGCGGAACCTTTGAAAAAGCGGCGTTAATGGCGAAGGAAGCATTGACAAGGAGCGCCGACGTACGTTCCGATATCCCTTGGGTGCGTCGGCTCGAAGAGGAATTGCTTGCCGAAATCAACGCGCTTGGAATCGGACCGGCGTGACTCGGCGGCAGCACGACGGCGCTTAGCGTCAATGTCAACACCTATCCGACGCATATTGCCGGGCTCCCGGTGGCAGTCAATATCTGCTGCCACGTGAACCGGCATGGAAGTCTGGTGATATAATGGATAAATATTTGAACCTCCCCTTGGACGAAGCGGCGGCGGACGGACTTACGGTCGGAGATTTCGTTTATCTGACTGGCGAGATGTACGTTGCAAGGGATGCGGCACATAAGCGGCTATATGAAATGCACCAAAAGGGCGAGACGCTGCCGGTGGATTTGGAAAACGCGACAATCTATTACATGGGGCCGTCGCCCGCACGAGAGGGGCGCGTAATCGGCTCCGCGGGACCGACGACGGCGTCCCGGATGGACAAATACGCGCCGACGTTTTTGGATATGGGCGTGCGCGTCATGGTCGGCAAAGGCAGAAGAACGCAGGAAGTGCGGGATGCAATGATAAAAAACCACGCGGTATATCTTGCCGCCATCGGCGGTGCGGGCGCGCTTTTGTCAAAGTGCATCAAGAAGGCAGAGATAGTCTGCTATGAAGATTTAGGCGCGGAGGCGGTGCGAAAGATCTATGTCGAGGATTTTCCCGCGATCGTCGTCGGCGACTGCCGCGGCGGGAATCTATACGGGGAATGATTTAGCAACGGTTCAAATTCCTCGCGCCGTTTTGAAAAGTTAAGATTTTTTCAAAAGACATTAGCCTTTTTGCCGGGTGATGCGTATCAATAGATGTAAGGAAATAAATAACAGTTCAGGTATCTGGGCAGTTACGGAATCATACGAAAAGTGAGGGAATGATCATGAGCGAGATGAACAAAGAAAATATGGCGTTATCGGATGACGATTTGGGTGAAGTTAGCGGCGGCAGAGTGGCAACGGCGACCGTTTACAAAAAAAGAAAGGGAACAGGCGGTCCGACGGCTTCTTCTGCGGTTTACGACGGAAAGCCGGTGGCAACGTCGAATCTGGTGGAGCAGTCCACAAGAGAAGGCGGGATATTGACTTCCGGGAATGAGCAGATTATATGATCGGGGTGTATTATGGAGAAATCATTAGAAAAATTATTTGATTTTCAAAAATACAGCGGGAACGATCGATTACAGCAGATGGTGAATGACACACAGGCACGCTATGCGTCCGCGATAGAAAAGCGGCGCAAGGCGGCCGCCCGCAAAGCGGGATTTTCGGTTATGACCGGCGGCGCCGACAGAAAAGGTTTTTATTCCGTGCCGGGCGGCGCAAGGGAACTGTCCGACGACGAACTATCGTTCGTAAATGCGGCAGGTGAAGGTATTCTTGAAATTGATGATTCTTTTGGCAAGCGACCCCATTCACAAGTCCCAACACAGATGCCCGATTTTTGGAACGGGGATGATAGGAAGTAACGGTTCGCATGATGTGGGCTGCTATGGATAACTGCCAATTCGATTTTTCGAATCGGAGAAGGATGAATGAATAATTCAAAGGATCTGCCGGAAAAGATTTACCGAGAATATGAACCGAAAATCCGACAATATGTACGTTCCCACGTCGGTAATGAGACGGACGCGGAGGATGTATTGGCGAACATTTTTTTGAAAGTCTGTGAAAAAGCGGACTCTTATGACAAGGAAAAGAGTGCGCTTTCGACATGGGTGTATGCCATTACGCACAATGCGGTCGTTGATTATTACCGCAGGCGGCGCCCGACGGACGAGATACCGGAAGAGTTTGTTTCCGGCGAATTGTCAAAACTGGATGAAATCTGTCGGGAAGAAACCTTAGAAGAACTCGCGGACGCTCTCGAATCTTTGGACGAGCGGCTGCGGGATATTATTGTGTTGCGCTATTATAACGGTTTTCCGTTAAAGGAAGTTGCCGCCGTAATGGAAATGAGTTATGCGAATGTCAAGATACTGCACAAGAAGGCGCTGAATCAGATGAGGGGGAGAATGGCAGATTATGTCTAACATCGAATGTCTGAACATTTTTTCATTTTCAAAATCTCCCGAATGGCGTTTCCGGCGCCGTTGTGATCGTTATCCGCAGTAACCGTATCACAGATCTTCTTAATCTCGTCATCCGCGTTGCCCATTGCCACCGCATATCCCGCCCTCATAAGCATGCCGGTATCATTCGGTGCGTCGCCGATCGCGGCAGTCTGACCTATCTTGATATCCAGCATATCCGCCATGCGTTTTAACCCGTCACCCTTATCCGTTCCTTTTGGCGACATCTCCAATGACGTTGCTTCCGCAAGTGCAAATTCCAGCGAAAGGTCTTTTAATTCTTCAAAACCCCTTTTCCTGTCCTCAGGAGAGCGGAAATAGATCAGCATTTTAAGCGGAAGACCTGTGCTTTCCATTCTTTGCATAATATCTTCCGTCGGTTCCGATGCTTTATCAAACAATTCCTGATAGGCGCTCATTTGATAGTCCGCCATATGCCGGTATTGATCCGATCGCACGACGGAATGATCCGCCGTCATGTAATGAATCATTCCATCATATTTTTCAGCCACCGCAACGATCCGCTCTGCATCGTTATAATCAAGCGCTTTCTCATACAACGCCCGTTCTTCGTATAGATCATATAAAAGGGCGCCGCTTAGCAGTATCGCATACCGTATAGAGCGCAGCGGCTTTCGATATTCTTCTATTTCCACCTTGCCGCGACCGGTGCATAGCACTACTGTCATCCCTGCATTAACCGCAGCATCTATATCTTTTACAGTTTCCTGTCGGATTTTTTTCTTGGAATCCAAAAGTGTTCCATCCATATCCAACGCTATTATTTTTATGTCCGCCATACTGTCCTCTTTCTATAAATTCTGATATGCTAATAAAGGCGATACGCATAGTTCGCAGCCTTTTTCTATTATAGCAGATTGAATACAAAAAAATAGCGTTTGTTCGCAACATGAAATGGATTTCCGTACTTGAAAAGAAAATATAAATATTTTATAATAACCGTACTTAAAAACGCACGCAAAAAGAGGCTGTTATGGTTATCGCAAAACAAATGGAAATCCGCGCCAACATAAAAGATTACTTTGATCTTGCATATAACGGAGAGGCTATCATTGTTCCGCGAAAAGGCAGAAAAAATATTGTCATCATTTCTGAAGACGAGTATAACCGCCTCAACCAATCCCAGCGTATTGCGGCATATTCCGCATCATTCCGTTCCATGCAGGATTCCTCCGCCAAAGCCGCCGCCATCTCTTCGGACTTTACTGATGTAAAATCTTTTAATCTTTCCAAATTAGCAATCATCAGCGAACTTCCTAACGGCTGGAACGGCAACGGCGCACCCGCGTTTCCTCGTTCCCTGATTGAAAAAGTTCATAATCTGTTGGAATCTCTTATGATTCAGCCGCAAATCTTCCCTACCGCCCTCGAGACAATACAATTTGAGTATGACAATGCAAGGCGGGATCATATGGAAATTGAAATTGGAGACGCTGAAACGGCGGAAGTATTCTGCGTCACGTATGACGGGCAGGAGCATTTTGAAGATATTCCGGCAACGATTGACAGCATCAATGAAAGAGTTGGCATGTTCTATGGATAATAATTTTTTACCCAACGAAAAACTATACCGCGCCGTATTTCCTCCGGAAATGATATCCATGTTCTGGCGGGAAGACGGTACAATATCATCCGCCGCTTTCGCTGATCCAAAGGGTCTGTCCGTAGACCGGGGCAATTTCCGCCCCGACGCGGAAGTCGTCGCGGATATGATGCAGCGATTTATCGGAAGGATCATATTCCTATATGCAAAAAACTGTCACGACGTCGGAGCATACGTAAAATATCTTCCTTCAAAAAACAATCCCTACCACTCCGAAATACATGGGAGCAAAACGCAGATTCTGCTTTCGAAATCGCAACGCCATCAACTTGCGCGGAAAGCCTATGTGGTAAAGTAAATATGTCCTTAGACACCCTCTACAAAGAAAAACCCGGAAAGTCGCGGTACAAACGACTTCCGGGTTGCTTGCTTATGCAGGTGCTGAACGGATTTGAACCGATGATCAGGGAGTTGCAGTCCCACGCCTTACCACTTGGCTACAGCACCAACTCATTAGGTTCATAAGCACGGAGATGGAGGGATTTGAACCCTCGCGCCGGTCACCCGACCTATACCCTTAGCAGGGGCACCTCTTC
>CAJOQZ010000127.1 GCA_905236585.1 uncultured Lachnospiraceae bacterium | reverse complement strand
GTCGTTCCCATTCCCGCTTTTGCCGGATCGGACGCCGCCCTGTGGAAAAGTGCGCGGTTCGCCAAGGAAAGCGCCTGCCGGATCGCTTCCGGCGGATCGGAAATTTTATGCGTGCGTATCTCATCGAGCACCAGTTTTACGGCAAACTCGGATGCGTATTCACCGGCGTTGTGACCGCCCATGCCGTCCGCCACCATAAACAGATTCGGCAGTCCTCCGACCGGACCGTCGGACGCAAAACAGTAATCTTCGTTCAAATCCCGAACGCGTCCCGTCTCCGTCATACAATAGAATATCATGCTTTTTCCCTATTCTCCTCTAATAACGCAAGTTATTATCCGACTTACTCCGTCGGATGCCAGTGCTGTCATCAACTCACTTCGTTCGTTGGACAGTACTTGGCTCCCTCATTCGCAGCTGCCCGCAGGCGCCGTCAATGTCGCGTCCCATACTCCTACGTATTGTAACATTTATCCCATATTTTTCAAGTCTATGTGCAAAGAAAGCCGCCGCTGGCTGCTTGGGCGGTAAAAATCCGCGCTCCGTCACCGGGTTGACCGGAATCAGATTGACGTGCGCAAAAGCGTCGGAAAGGAGTTTTTTTAATGCCTGCGCATCTTCGTCACGGTCGTTCTTCCCGGCGATCAGCGCATACTCGAACGTAAGCCGCCGTCCTGTTTTTTCAAAATAATACCGGCACGCCTCCACAAGTTCATCCAATCCGTACCGCTTCGCCACCGGCATCAGGCGCTCCCGCACATCCTGCGTCGCCGCATGGAGCGACACCGCCAGCGTTATCGTCAGGTTCTCATCTGCCAGATCGTAAATGCGCGGCACCAGCCCGCAGGTGGAAAGCGTGATATTCCGCTGGCTGATATGAAGCCCCCTCTCGTCCGAAAGCATACGGATAAACCGGATCACATTATCGTAATTGTCCAGCGGCTCGCCCATCCCCATAATGACGACGTTGGAAACGCGCTCGAGCGTATCCTCCTCTATGCGGTAAACCTGATCGAGCATTTCACCGGCGGTCAGATTCCGCTCCACGCCGTTTAGCGTGGACGCGCAGAACTTGCACCCCATCCGGCAGCCCACCTGCGACGAGACGCAGACGCTGTTGCCATGATGATAGCGCATCCACACGCTTTCGATCATTTTTTTGTCCGGCAGTTCAAACAGATATTTTCTCGTGCCGTCCTCCTTCGACTGCTGGATTCGGACGGGCGTAAGCGCCGTATAGACGCACCGATTTGCCAACTCCTCACGCATCTTTTTCGGCAGATTCGTCATCGCGGAAAAAGACGCCGCCTTTTTTACATGCATCCATTCATACAGCTGCTTCGCCCGGTAGGAAGGCTCGCCGCACGCCGCGATCCAGCGGGCAAGTTCCTCAAAGGAAAGCGACTTGATATCTGTTTTATCCGCAAAATAATCATTCGTCATAAATCCGCCGTCCGCGTAAACTTATCCTTTCTCATTGCCGCCTGATGATTGCGCTCTTCGCCAAAAAACTTATCTTCTTTCCATGACCGCGATATAAAATCCGTCGTGGCACGCATCCGGCAGGATCGTCCGCTCGAAAGCAAGCGTAAAATCTTCCTGCGTCTGTAAAAACCGCTTTGTGTTGCGTTCGTTCTCTTCCTCCGTCAGCGTACAGGTGGAAAAAACAAGTCTGCCGCCGTGCTTGACATACTTCCCGACCGTCGACAGTATCCGCTGCTGCAATTCGGCAAGATCAAGGATATCCGTCTGTGTCAGGCGGTATTTGATCTCCGGTTTGCGCCGCAGAACCCCCAGTCCCGAACAGGGCAGGTCGGCGATCACCACGTCCGCCGTTTGATACGCATCCGCATCCTTTCGCGTCGCGTCCCATACTTTTGCGGAGATATTGGAAAAACGCGCCCGCGCGATATTCTCTTTGATCTTTGCGACTTTTGCGCCGCTTACATCTCTCGCGTCCACATGCCCGCATGTTGCAAGATCCGCGGCGTGGAGCGCCTTGCCGCCCGGTGCGGCGCAAACGTCGATCACCGTATCGCCTGCTTTTACCTTTGCCGCGTACGCGACTTCCATGGATGAGAGGTCCTGGATAAAAAATAGTCCTTCCGAAAATCCCGGAATCTCTTCTACCGCGCCAGCGTCCGCAAGCAGAAACGCCGCCGGGCGACCGGGGACCTCTTCTACGCGAATCCCCTTCGCTTCGATTTCCTTTTTCAATTTTTCCGGCGCGATCCGGGACGTATTGACGCGGATTGCAAGCGGCGCGGGCGCAAGAAATCCCGCCGCGATCTCCTTTGTTTTTTCCATGCCAAAGCGCCTTTCATACCGCCGAAGAATCCATTCCGGCATGGAATAGGCGACTGCAAAAGCGCCGATGTCAAGCGGCACGGACGTCTCATAAGGATACGGCTTTTCGTTCCTGTGCATGCTGCGCAGGACGCCGTTGATAAAGCCGGACGCTTTTGTCTGCCCGTTCGCTTTTGCGAGTTTTACCGATTCATTCACCGCCGCGGACGCAGGAACGCCGTCCATGTAGTATAACTGGCAAACGCCCATCCGTAAGATATTGCGCACCATGGGGTGCATCTTTTTTACCTTTGTCTTGGCATACAGATTGATGCGAAAATCCAGTTCCGTAAGCCGTTTTACCGTTTCGGTGCAAAGCCTCGCCGCAAACGCCTTATCCCGCGCAGCCGCCTCTTTTTCGTCGGCTTTCGTCTGCCGGTCAATTTCCTTAAAATACATACGAAGCGTATCGTTAAGATACGCCCCGTGTTCCGTCACTTTGATGAGAACCTTTAATGCCGCCGCTCTTGTATTCAATCTTATCTTCTCCTGTTGCCCGCGATCAGCATCAGACGCAGCAGCTGCAAAATCGACGCGGCAGCCGCGGCAACATAGGTCAGCGCCGCCGCGAAAAGAACCTTTTTCGCGCCCTTCTGCTCTTCGTTGGAAATCATCTGGTAGTCCTCGATCATGCAAAGCGCACGATGCGACGCGTTAAACTCGACCGGCAGCGTCACCAGTTGGAACAGCACCGAAAACGAGAACGCCAAAAGTCCCAGCTGCAGGATGAAATAGCCGGTATTCGAATTGATAAAAAGTCCGACCAAGATCAAAGGCCAAGCCGCCCGCGAACCGATATTCGCAACCGGCACCAGCGTCGAGCGAAACGACAGCGGAAAATACTGCTGGTTGTGCTGGATCGCGTGTCCGCATTCATGCGCCGCGACCGCGATCGCCGCGACCGAACGCTGGCTGTAGACCGCATCCGATAAGTTGACCGTCTTCGTCCGGGGATCATAGTGGTCGGTTAATTCTCCGGCTACATGGGTGATCGCCACGTCGTGGATGCCGGCGTTCGCAAGGACGCGGCGTGCCGCTTCTTTTCCGTCCATGCCGGAGTAGGATGCGACTTTTGCGTATCGGTAAAATGTGCTTTTGACTTTTGCGGAGGCTGCTATGGAAAGCAGGGCTCCGATGACGACAAAGATGTAGGTCCAATCATAAAAATACATTTCATTCTCCTTCGCTTTTTTTTCTTGGGTACTCCATGATTCTGTGATATATCTTTCACGGGCGAGACAACGCCCTTTGAAAGACATACCACAGAATCATTCGTTTTCGTTTCTCGAAATGATGTCGCTTCGTGTCATTCCATTGGTTAGGCTTCGCCGTGACCTGTACCATATATCTTTCACGGGCGAAAACAACGCCCTTTGAAAGACATGTTTTCCGATCATTTGCTTTACTTTCTCGAAATGATGGCTGTCAGTGTCATTCCATTGGTTAGGCTTCGCCGTAGTATATTATCCCAGAAAGTAGATTCACATTTCCTGTATACGTCTCTCAAAGGACGTTGCTCCGTCCGTGAGAGACGTATGCCGGAAATGTGTCCTCTCTCTTACCCTAATACTTCCCCTATCGTCACTTTCTGCCCCCGCAGAAACTCCTCGACCGCCATCCGTTTCTTGCCTTCCATCTGCACCTCTTTCAAAAGCAGAAAGCCTTCCCCCGTCCGTATGCCCCAGCATCCTTTCGTTACGAACACCGTTTCACCGCACGCTGCCAAAAAGCCTTCCCTTCCAACCATGCCGCCTTCCGCCGCTTCCTCGTCCGATACGACGTCCGCCGACCAGATTTTAAGCGTCTTTCCCCGGAATGCCGCATACGCCGCAGGCCACGGATTAAGCCCCCTGATATAATGCTCTAAGTCCACCGCCGACCGGGACATATCCAAACGTCCAAGTTCCTTGTCGATCTTGCCGACATGGGTCGCCGCGCTTTCTTCCTGCTGCCGCCGGATCAGTTTCCCCTGCTCTAAGAGCGCAAGCGTCTCGACGATCGCCTCGCCGCCGAGAAGTGCCAATTTGTCAAACAAACTGCCGCCGGTATCCGTTTTTGTGATGATGCATTCTTTCTGCAGCAGGATATCGCCGTCGTCCAAGCCTTCGCCCATCTGCATGGTCGTCACGCCGGTCAATTCGTCTCCGTTTAAGATCGACCACTGGATCGGCGCCGCGCCCCGGTACTTCGGCAGCAGCGACGCATGTACGTTGATGCAGCCGTGCGCCGGATACTCCAATACGCTTTTCGGCAATATCTGTCCGAACGCCGCGACCACCGCCACGTCCGCCGGGTATTGCTTTAATTGTTCCAACGCCTCCGGCTCGCGGATACGGACCGGCTGGAATACCGGAATGCCGTTGGAGATCGCCCATTCCTTAGCCGGTGGGGGCGACATTTGTGCTTTTCTGCCCTTCGGCTTGTCCGGCTGCGTCACAACGAGCGTAATCTCATGCCCCGCGCCTTTAAGCGCATCCAAGATCGGCAATGTAAAATCCGGTGTCCCCATGAAAATGATTTTCATTATAAACGTCTCCGCCTGTGCTTTTTCCTGTTTGACTTTCTGCCCGGGCCTTTTGCCGTCTTCAGGCGTACCTTTCCGGTGTCACCGTCTTCCTCGACGTCTTCGATATCCCACATCGGGCCTTCCGCCATTTCGGAATAGATATGCCCTTCCAAATGGTCGTATTCATGCAGAATGGTCCGTGCGAGCATATCGTCTGCCTCCATGACAAATTCCTGCATATCCCGGTCGTATGCCTTTATTTTGACCCATTCGGGGCGCGTCACGTTCGCCACCTTGTTCGGAATGCTAAGGCACCCTTCCGCCAGCGTCTTCTCCCCCCGCGTCTCTAAAATCTCGGGATTGATAAACACGATCGGATGCTTTTCATCAATCTCGTTGCCGTCCTCGTCCTCGTCCGGCACGTCAATCACGAACAGACGCCGCAGCACGCCGACCTGCGGCGCCGCTAAACCCACGCCCTCCTGGTCATACATCGTCTCAAACATATCGTCGATCAGCACCGACATCCGTTCCGTCATTTCTTTGAGCGGACGGCAGAGTTTTGTCAAAATCGGATCTCCCGCCACTCGCACTTCTCGTAAAGCCATTCTTTATTTCTCTCCTTCAAAACCCGTACATCGGGTCAAAATCAAACCGCACCGTCGCCTTTCGGTACGCCGTATCGGACAAAAGCATCTCCTCGACGCCGTCCTTGATCTGCATCAGATCCTCATAGCGCGCGCTTTTTGCATGAATGACGCGCCGGAAAACATCCTTAACCTTCGCCACTGCCGCTTCCGCCGGATGCGCAACCTGCGCCCGCACACGCATCTTGCGGATCGCGGTAAAAATGTCTGCCGCAAGTCCGTCCGCCTGCGCCTCATCCTCCGACAGAACCTGCACCGCCAAAAGATGCCCCACCGGGGGATAACGCATCAGCGACCGAAATGCGATCTCATTTTCATAAAACATTTCATAATCCTGCGCCGCCGCCGCGACAATCGCGTAATGCTTCGGCTGGTACGTCTGGATGATGACCTCGCCCGCCTTTTTTCCGCGTCCCGCACGCCCCGCCGCCTGACACAGAAGGTCGAAGGTCCGCTCCGCGCTGTTGTAATCGCCGCTGTGCAAAGACATATCCGCCGCGATGATCCCCATCAGGGTCACTTCGGAAAAATCATGCCCTTTTACGATCATCTGCGTGCCGATCAAAATATCGGCTTCGCGGTTGGCAAACGCGGATAAAATTTTTTCATGGCTGTTTTTAGCCTTTGTCGTATCCGCGTCCATCCGAAGAATCCGCGCATCGGGAAAAAGTGCGGCAACCGTCTCCTCAAGGGCTTCCGTACCGGCTTTGAACGAACCGATATATTTGGAGCCGCACGCCGGACAGACCTTCGGCGCCGCCGTCTCGTATCCGCAGTAATGGCAGATCATGCGATAGCCTTTGTGCAGCGAAAGCGATACGTCGCAATG
>CAJOQZ010000126.1 GCA_905236585.1 uncultured Lachnospiraceae bacterium | reverse complement strand
TCATCATCCATAGACGAAATCACATAGGAGTCCGCCCTCGCCATCTTTTTGACACGGTCGCCGTAAATTCGCGGTGTTGCTGTCATATACAGGCGTTTTCTCGCCGCAATGATGCCGTTGTCGTGCACCTTGACATATTCGCTCTTTTCCTGCGCGGAACCGGTCGCGCCGGTTGTCCGGTGCGCCTCGTCGCAGAAAACAATATCAAACGCGGCAAGCCCTCGTTTTTGCGCATCCGAAACGACCTGAATAGACTGATATGTTGAAAACACCACGCAAAGATGCGCTGCCGCATCCATGTTTTTCAGTTGATCATATAACTGGTCGGCATCTGTTGATGCCGGATAGGGAAGTTCGGAAAGAGATGATTCCCAGACATCCTCTTCCATTTGCGAGGCTTTCGCGTCCGAACACACGACGGCGCACATCATTGGCAGTTTGGACTGATTCGCCCATGACCGCATAGCCTGTCCGACAAGCGCTATCGACGGTGCGAGGAACAATACAAATCCGCCTTTTTTATTGTCCTTTCGAAGCAGTTCTTCCGCAAGCCGCAGGGATGTCAGCGTCTTTCCGGTACCGCATGCCATAATCAACTGCCCCCGGTCATGTGTATCAAACCCTTTTATGCAGTCTTCAATCGCAAGTTTCTGATGCTCCCTTGCTTCCTGATACACCCGTTGCACAGCATTCTTCCCGAGCAGCCATGGTTCAAAATCTAGTTCCGAAGCCGCCATATCGTCCGTAAAGACGCGGATGGTTTCCCACTGGTCGGCAACAGTATCAAGATGATTGGAATATCTTCCCGCTGAAGATATTATCATTGTATGCGCATAATTCCCCTGATTGCCTGTAGTTCCAAAAAATGTGGCAACCTCCCCGTAATGCAGCGTTGCGTCATCATCAAAGCATTTGCATTGTATCGCCCAGTACGTTCCGTCTTCCGCATCTTTCGCAACCAGATCAATGCCGATATCCACTCCGGTATTGGTCGGGGAATCCTGCCACATATAGACATCCGAAAAACGACCGCTCCAAAGAGGATCGTTTTTCAGATAATATCGGCTCATCCGCTCAAACCGCGTTCCCTTATCTTTTTCAGATGTCGCATTTTCACGGATGTCTGCGATTGCTTCATATACTGAAATCATTGTCTTTCCCCTTTTACCTAAACAGCGTGTCCTTCATCTGTTCGACCGTTTTCGCCTTATAGTATGAATGTCCCTCCAACCTCTTCTCTTCTTTCATGTTCACAGCCGCAATAATGCTCTTTGCTTTTGCATCATAACACGCATATAAATCTCCTGATACGTGATTTGCCTTTAATTCACCATTCTTATTAAATGTCCCCACTATGGCAGCAGCGTCTAATATCTCATGTCCGGCTAGTTTCCCGTATATCGAATATAATATTGGAAAAATCATCCCTTCTGCATCTAATGAACCTTTATATTTCATATTATAATTCATCCTTATATGTATAGAACAAACCACCTTGCGTGATCGGATTGTCATAACTTAAACTTTTCTCATATCTATACAATCCTTTTCTGCTTTTAATTCCAAAGAAGAAGCCTTTTCTTGTTCAAGTTCTTCGAGTAAAGCAAGATTTTTCTTAATTTCTTCTCTATAATCCATCGACAGCCCTTTTGTGTTCACAATAGCCATGTTTCAAGAATCATAATCTATAGAACGGTTGAGCAAATACAGCCCATCTGTAGTGCAAGTGTCTCCAACCGGACACAATTCATATTATATTGATTTCTTTAACAAAATCAAGGAAGCCGGAGAAATGATAGGATCTTTCCACAAGCCGCAGTTACCCTTGCGATATCGTTTCGTCTGAGCCGTCGCTTATTCTGATGATTCGCCGGAGGGATGCCATCATTATGATGCAAAGGGATTTGAAAATCTTGGAAAACTTCATGACTGAAATCTCAACCGCAACATATATGCTGAAGCAGCGCCTTGAACTGTTATCCTACAAAGGAATAGCACGGAAAGCCGCTTTTTATCTGCTGATACATGCATCATGGCTCACATCGTCCAGTTCTGTGATATATGCTGCTGTGCAGTCATACGGCTGTATATACTGTCATAACCCGACAGAAACTCGGGACTGCCCTGTTCGGCAACCACGCCGTCCTCAAGCACAACGATATGATCCGCTTTCGCAATGGTTCTCATTCGGTGTGCAATGATCATGACCGTCTTGTTTTGTATGAGCCTTGACAACGCCTCCTGGATGGCTGTCTCATTCTCCGCATCAAGCGATGCAGTCGCTTCATCCAGAAGTATCACCGGTGCATCCTTAAGGAAGGCTCTTGCTATTGAGATCCTCTGCCTCTCGCCGCCGGAAAGTTCGCTTCCGTTCTCTCCGATGTTTGTTCCATGCCGTTTCGATCTGAGCGCAGTCGCTCATAATGTTCGTCGTAAGATCAGCGATATTCTTTTTCCCGAAGTAAGAAAGAGGAAGTTTCCTTAATTTCTCAGCGATTGCGGTCCTTCTCACTCCGCTTTCACGGTAAGTAGTCAGAAACGTTGCGTTATACTGCATGAAATTGGCAACCGCAATAAGCAGAAGTATTATGGCGGAGCCGACTGCATAAAACGAAATCCTGTCTCTGCCCAGTCTGTTTTTTAACAGGTCGCTAATTAACGTATAGAGGATGCCTGCCGGCAGCATAAGTACAATATTTGTAACCGTGACGCTGGCACAGGCTTTTATCATATCCGCCGCGCCCTGTCTTGAAAGTGCATATTTGTGTTGTAGTTTTTCTATCATCTCAAGCACCTACCTTCCACTCGATGGATCTTGTGTATTCGTCAAACATACGTTTATACAAACCATTTGCGCCCATCAGTTCATTGTGTGTTCCGGATTCGGTGCATCTGCCGTCCTCCATCACGAAAATCCTGTCAGCATTCATGACGGTACTGAGTTTGTGCGCGATCATGATCAGAGTCTTTCCTTTCGATAATTCCTCAAACGCCGCCTGTACCTTTGTTTCGTTATCCGGGTCCGCAAAAGCCGTAGCCTCATCAAGAATCAGTACCGGCGCGTCCTTTAATACAGCCCTTGCTATCGTGATTCTCTGCTGTTCCCCGCCGGAAAGGTAAGTGCCTTTTTCGCCGATCACAGTATGTATGCCGTTTGGAAGTTTTTCGATGATATCTATGCATATACAAGAAGAGCGCCAACGATCATCGCAACTGCAAACCACGCGTACAGCGTGATCTTTTCAAGTTCCTCTCCATTTGCAGCGCATCTTATGATCTTCCACAGCTCATAGTATGGAATCAGCGTCAGTATCGCACTGACTGCCGCAAGGCACCTTCCCAGCGTGATCAGATTCTTATGTCCTCCGGCATACTCTCTGATCAGTTTCAGGTGATCGTACTTTTCTGTCTTACCCAACTCGCTTTTCCTCCTATATTGCAACAGGAAAAATATTCTTCAACACTTCAAGAACATTTCGGGATATCATAGTTGCCCTGTCCTGTTTATCAAACATTCCATCCCTCTATATTATCGCTTTTGAGTTAGCCTTTCCTAACTGCCAAGTCAAAAATTATCCGTCCCATGTCTGACCTAATGGGACGGTTGCATGAAAAGGCTGCTATTATAAGTTAGGTGAGTCTAACTTATAGCAAGGATATTATCATATTTCATTATCTGCGTCAATAGCAAGATCCCTCTTTCTTTGTGCTCTTTAATGCTGCAATGCTTAAATCTACTTCCTCGCCGGAGTGAACATATTGAATCTGTTCCCCCATAGAAAGTTTCAAGATCTTATATGCCGGTTCACCGGTGCAGTGGCAGGTGAAAAACTTTGTTGGATACTTCTTTAGTTCTTTTCCGATATCTATGATTTCCCCAAGTTCCTCATCCGTGTATTTTGTTTTCTTCATCAGATGAAAACCGCTGATGACCACATCAGGCGCTGTCCCATACTTTTCCATAAAAGCATCCAAAATGCTCAGCATCCCATTATGGGCGCATCCGGATAAAAGAATTTTTCTTTTTCCATCGCTGATCACAAGATACTGCTCGTGTCCGAAATCATCCCTTACAAACGCATCGTTTTCTTTTATCAGAAGTCTTTTGTTGGTAAAAGGCAGCGCACGTGACCTCTTCTTTACGGTAAAAAGTTCCAGTTCATCATCTATACGGAGATCCCCCGAAAGTTTCACCGCCTGCGGAAGTCCTGCTATATCCTTATCTATGCCGATATATCTGCAGCGCCCGCCCTCTGCTTTTTCGCCATCATCCGCAAAATAATCCGCGTCAGCCGTCTCCTGCATATAGATGGCAGCCACGGGGTTAATCTTCGCAAACGGCATGATGCCGCCCGAATGATCATAATGTCCATGGCTTAATATCACCGTATCTATCTTAGAAAGGTCGATACCGAGTTTTTCTGCATTTTGTATAGTTTCCTCTGACGGTCCTAAGTCTAACAGGAGTTTGTGCTTTGATGTTTCCACATAAAATGACAGACCATGCGAATATGCACAACCTCCATGACCCTTTGTATTTTCAATCAAATTTATAATTCTCATGCCGCCTCCATTACCCTTATACACGCGAAATAGCACGATTTTTATTATCCTCTGGTGTGTCCGCACAGGTAAATATATGTAGTGCCACAGTAAATCTGCTTGATATCTGCATCTCATTCCACCTCCGGCTTTCATTATATTATGAATCATCAGGGTGATTCATAATCGATTTTAAGTGTCGCTTCGCGGCTATTATACTATCATGCCGTTCTCGGTTGCCCATGTATCCTGTGCCGTATGCCAGCTTCATAACCATTTTGAAAAATACAAAAAGCAACGGTCAGGACAAATCATGAAATACCGGCTGCATTTTGTCAAAGGTACAAAATGACCTAAACCCGATTTCATTTTTCAGAATATCAATTGCATCATCAAAATGATCCCCCAGATACTCCTTCTTGTGCGCGTCACTGCCAATCGTAATGATCTTGCCGCCCATATCCTTGTACAGTTTAAGAATCGCCCTTGACGGCTGGGTATCGGATAAGCCATATTTCCAACTGGAGGTATTTATCTCTATCCCCTTATCATCCTTTATTGCCTGCTCCAAAATTGCGGCGATGATATCCTTAACCTTCTCAAAAGGATATATACCCGCATCATCATAACGGACGATCAGATCCAGATGCGCCAAAACGGAATAATCTTTGTAAATCTGCATTGTCCTTAAAATTTCTTCATAATAGATTTCATTGTATTCCTTCTGTGACCTTCCCTTTTGAAAATCCCCTGTCCAGAATTCTTTGTCGCCTACCTGATGCATGGAAAAAAGAACGAAATCCAGGCTGTCCCGATATCGGTTATACAATTCCGTAAACGGCTGCACAGTATGGCTTTGAATGCCAAATTCCAGACCGCGCTTTACGGAAATCTTATCGCCATACGTCCTTCGCATGGTTTCAAGTTTTTTGAAATACTCCGGATAATTTACATTGGCAATGGGATCTTTTTTCCCCTCATCGTTGTCACCGGCACGCCATTCGATTCCCAACGGATCATCCCAGTCTCTTTTTATGCCATAATCAACATGATCGGTAAAGCACATCTCATCCAGCCCGATGGCGATGCCCTGTTCAATCTGCGCTTCCATAAGTTCCGTGCTGTCGTCCGAAAATTCACAGTGCAAATGATAATCTGCTCTCATATTTTTCCCTTTCCTATGCTATTACACCCTTATATCGTAATCTCTATCTGGTTCCCCTCCATGGCAACCACACAACTTTCGTAATATCCGTCACCGGTTGTTCTCGGGCCGCTTACAATCTCATATCCGTCATCCTTTAGCTTTGCGGTCAGTTCATCAACCTTTTCTTTGCTGCCAACGGAAAATGCAACATGGATAAATCCGGTCCTGTTCAACGCCTTTTCGTCATCCACCATGCCCGGTCACATCACACCGCCTTTCATATGGAGACCACGTCGTTCTTGGGAATATAATCCTTTCCGTCCTTAATTTCCATGTCACCATTGTCCTCTTTCATGCAATATACAACTTTCAATATGCCTTCTATCAGTTTTGTCAAAGCAACGGTTCCAATAAAAATTTGTACACGGGTATCACTTCAATTGTCAGACCATCTTTTGTAATTGTACGTTCTTCCTCATTGGTTACAAGGAAAAGGCGCTGTACTCCTGATGTTTTCTCAGCAAAAGATATAAGGCTTTTGATTTCTCTGTCTTCTGCCGTTTCCAAACTGTACGCCACCTGAATAGCACAGCCTTCTTCCGGAAGATAAAAATCAATATCTATTCCTGTTTGCGTGGATTTGAAATAATATACTTCTTCGCCAAATTTACGCTTCAAATGAACTGCAACTGCATTTTCCAAAAGCGTTGATGGTTTATCTACCAGGAACAATGACAGAAGTCCGTTATCATAAAAATAAAATCGTGGCGTACTCTCTTTTTCTGCGAACTTAGATACATAATTTCTATTCCTAAATAAAAGATACGCATTTTCCCCATAAGATACATAATCTATCATGGAATCTGTTGATGTCTTGGTTCCGGTTGCTTTTACATTCCCGGCAAGCGTATTAAAAGAAATCTCATGCATTACGGTTTCCGCTATTTTCTTTATCATAAGCCTGAGAGCCATCTTGTTATTTACATTTTCACGTTCTATAATATCTCCTAAAAGAACCTTCTCATATACGCCCTTAATATATTCCCTTTTGTTGGTCAAGAGCTGCGCCTCAGGGAAACCACCGCCCGTAATATATTCCTGGCAGCCTCTGCGGATCTTTGCCGCCTTAGACGTTGTAAGCAACGCCCTCTCATCATGCTCTATGTTTTTATAATCAAGCGACTCACTAAATGAAAACGGCATGATCATTTTGGACAGATATCTTCCTCCAAGAACTTTTTCCATTTCAGAACTTAGCATTTTTGCATTGCTTCCTGTAATATACACATGCTTTTTCTGATCGGCCATTCTTCTGGCAAAATGTTCCCATCCTTCTATGATCTGTATCTCATCGAAGAAATAATATATCTCTTTTGCCTCCGTCAACTCATACGCAGTCTCAACGATGTCATTAAAATCCTCCCTCGTAAAACCTAAGAGTCTGTCATCCTCAAAATTGATATAGATTATCTGAGACCATCCACAGCCTTCTTCAACAAGTTCTCTGGCAATCTTGTATAAAAGCGTAGATTTCCCGGCTCTTCTAAGTCCAACCAAAATGTAGTTGATGCTCTTTTCAAAATAATAGTCTCGTTCAATGATCTTGGCACTTTGTATTACCTCAATCTGCTCTAAAACGACCTGCTTCAATACATTATGATTCATGATTACCTCTAATCATCCCTTCGGCACGATGTTATGCGTTTATTTTATCGTATGCGCACGATAAAATCAACAATAATTATCTCGCGCAGAAGACAATATGCCGTGATCAGGACAAATCATGAAATACCGGCTGCAGTTTCAAGTTTTTTGAAATACTCCGGATAATTTACATTGGCAATGGGATCTTTTTTTCCCTCATCGTTGTCACCGGCAGTTCGTAGAGCCATTATATTTTGTACCCACGCGATTTTCCATATCTTAACCGCAAAGTGTAAGATTTTCTCACTTTTCCAATGTAAGTTCATATCACATTTTGAGAAAATATTCCGAGATGTGATTTCCCTCTTTTTATTCTGACGATAACCTGATATGCTGATAGCGAAACAGAAGCGCGACAATCCATAAAGGAGGACTTCATCATGCTGCATAAAACACTTGAACCGTTTCCCAAAAACTTCTTCTGGGGAGCATCCACTTCCGCTTATCAGGTAGAAGGCGCCAACGCCGAAGACGGCAAAGGGCCTTCCTGCCAGGATGTAAAAGAACTGCCGGAGGGCACCGCTGACCTTGCCACCTGCGCCGATCATTATCATCACTACAAGGAAGACATTGCCCTCATGGCTGAGATGGGCTTTAAATCCTACCGTTTTTCCATCGCATGGACCCGCATCCTTCCAAAAGGAACCGGAGAGGTTAATCAAAAGGGAATCGATTTCTATAACAATCTGATCAACGAATGTTTGAAGTACGATATTACCCCCATCGTTACCATGTTCCACTTTGATATGCCTGCCGCGCTGGATGAAAAAGGCTCCTGGTCCAATCCGGAGTCGGTACAGTGGTTCGAGAATTATGCAAAGGTACTGTTTGAAAACTTCGGCGACAGGGTCAAGCACTGGCTGACCATAAATGAACAAAATGTACTTACCCTTATGGGTCCGGTGATCGGAACCCTTCATATCCCGGAAGGCTGTACAAATATCAAAAAGGAAATCTATCAGCAGAACCACCACCAACTTGTTGCACAGGCAAAGGCTATGAACCTGTGCCACCGCATCATTCCCGATGCGCTGATCGGACCTGCTCCGAATATTTCACTTGTATATCCGGCTTCCAGCAAGCCCTGCGATATCCTTGCCGCACAGAACTTTAACGCGCTTCGCAACTGGCTTTATCTTGATATGGCTGTATTCGGACGCTATAATAATCTGGTATGGGCTTATCTCAAAGAGCATGATGCCGCTCCCGCATTTGCCGAGGGCGATGAAGAGGCGCTAAAGAATGCCCATCCCGACTTTATTGGATTCAACTATTACAGTACCACTACCGTCGAAGCCAGCCTTTCATGGGATGAGGGCAACGGCGGCGAGGCTGACCAGCAGAGCGCATCTGTAGATGCAGGCTTCTATAAGGGCGCTGCCAACCCCAATCTGTTGAAGACCGAATTTGGCTGGGAAATAGACCCTGACGGATTCCGCGCAACAATGCGTGAACTCTACGACCGATATCATCTGCCCCTTCTTGTTACAGAAAACGGACTTGGCGCCTATGACAAACTGGAGGATGACGGCAGCGTACACGACGATTATCGTATCAAATATCTGGACGAACACATCCGACAGATACGGCTGGCGATCACGGACGGCGTGGAAATGATGGGCTACAATCCATGGTCCGCCATTGATCTTGTTTCCACCCACGAGGGCATCCGAAAGCGCTACGGATTTATCTATGTTGACACTACCGATGAAAAGGTCGGCAGCCTGAAGCGCTATAAAAAAGATTCCTTCCACTGGTACAAGGAAGTAATTGCCACAAACGGAGAATGCTTGTATAAAGGGTAAATATCATGAACATATTCGTACAGCTTCATAGACAGGACAATCTATCATCGAGCGAGCAGAGGATCGCCGACTACATCATAAGCCATCCGGACGCTGTTCTTTCCATGAGCGTTGATGAACTAAAGGCTAAGACCTATGTCTCCTCCGCTACTGTCTACAGGCTGTGCGACAAGTTGAAGATAGGCGGATTCTCAGAACTGAAAATCCGCCTTTCCGCCGACTTGGATGAGTACCTTCATCAGAAAGAGTTCGACTTTAATTTTCCTGTGCTTAGGGATCAGTCGTATTATGAGATCATGAACGCCATGCAGGAAAACTACCTGCGCACAATAGACTCCACCATCGACCATATGCGAACCGATCAGATCCGATTGGCAGTCAGTGCAATGAAGCGTGCGAAACAGATTGATTTTTATACGTCTGCAGGCAATGTATGGTTTGCAAAGAATTTTGCGTTTCAGATGCAGGAGATCGGCGTCACGATCAACGTCCCAATAGATGAATACGAACAACAGTTATGCGCTGCTGCTTCTGATATGTCCCATATGGCAATCCAACTGTCATTTGAAGGAAGAGGCCTTGTGGCAAAATCTATATCCGATTCCCTCCACAAAAACGGGACTCCGATTCTTTTGATATGCTCCCCGAACCAGACCATGATAAAGGGCAACTACACTCTGTATATCAGTCCGATGGAGAATCACTACAGAAAAATATCCTCATTCTCCACCAGACTATCTATTCTTTATATCCTGGATGTACTCTATTCCTGTTATTTTGAGAGCAACTATGACGAGAATTTCGAGAAAAAAATGAAATATTACAATACGATGCGTGAATCCGCAGGATAGTTATACGGCAAAAACAACCTTCGTCATGTCTCAATAATTGCACGCCTTTGATAATTCATTTTCGGTAAACTTTACGTCGATCACTTCACAGGCAGGATTTTTTTTGCCGTAACCTTGCACTTTGCTTCGGGATCATCCATGATAAGTTCCTTCACGTCATAAACGACAATATTGCCGCTTAGCGGATTCTTTATACTTTCCACTTCGGAAACAATATCCGCCTCGACTTCTGATTTTTCAAAGGCAAGGTCGCACCGTTCCATCCGGCAGCCGATAAGTTTTAACCCTTTGCAATAGCAGAAAGGCTGTGTTCCAATGATCGTGCAGTTTATAAATGTGATGTCCTCGCTGTACCATGCAAGATATTCGCCTTTTATCACGCTGTCTTTTACCACAACATTTTTCGCATGCCAAAACGCATCTTTTGTGTCAAATTCACATTCGCTAATGGTTGCATTCTCAATGTACTGAAACGAATATTTCCCTTGCATTCTGACATGAGAAAAGTCGATATCGCTTGACCTCATCAGAAAATACTCGCTGACAGCGGAAGAATCCTTCATTTTGATTCCTCGTACCGACCAACCGAATTCCGGCGAGATGATCTCGCTGCTTTCGATGGCGACGTGATCACATTCCCTAAGCGCCTTGATGCCGAACAGTTTCGTATCAGAAATATGGATATCTTTCGAATACCACAGTGCCGCACGGCAGTTTTCTGTCATTTCGCTCCCGGTGATCGTAAGATTATCGTCATGCCAGAAGGGGTATCGGAGGTTGAAAAAACTGTCCGAAACTCTGATGTCGCTGCTCTCTTTTAATGCGCTCTCCCCGTCTTTTGGACCGTCAAACCGGCATTCCCGAACCTCTATGCCATGACTGCCGTATAGTGCTCTTTCACTGTCAAATGTTTCATTGATATATGCTTTCATTTTCACCTTTCCTTTATCCGCTTAAAAGCGACCGGCTCCAAATGTACGTTTCAACTGTAGTTATTATATTCCCATCGGCTTCATTATTCAAATACTTGTTGTATATGCCTTCCTATGCGATATTCGTATACCACGCGAAACCTCCGTCATTATCTTTCCAATGCTGTCGTGGAACACCGAATCAGCCTTACCTTCCAGTTTTGTCTTACTCTAATTCATAAAACAGCCTTCATAAAACAAAATGGCGGCATTGCTGCTTCCGGCTGACGGCAATGGAATTTTTCATGTTTCAAGCCGGATTAAAAAATGCTATAATAAGGCATCATGGATAAAGGAGGAACGAAATGAACGACATCATCAAAACAACGGAAAATAAGATTATCGGGAAACTATCAACAGCGATCATTACCGGTACGCTTGTTGCAATAACAGGTGCAGCCCTGTTTGGTTTTTTGGACGGAATTAAATCAACCCCGCTAAACAAAGCAAAGGATGCGTCAGACATCATCATCCGCCAGCGGCGGGATTCCGCTAAACAGGGCGGCGGCATGCCGGACTAAAGACATCCTATGTAAATTTACTCCCCCAGCCCGAACACCTTTTCTTTCAGTTTCTTCGCCGTGGGGGTGGCTGCAAGACCGCCCCCGGCAGTTTCGCGAAGGGATGCCGGAAGCGCATTTCCGACCTCGCGCATCGCATCGATACATTCATCCGCCGGAATCTTCGGTTCAACCCCCGCAAGCGCCATATCCGCACTTGAAAATGCAATGACAAGACCTCCGGCATTCCGCTTGATGCAGGGGATCTCCACAAGACCCGCCACCGGGTCGCACACCAGACCCAGCTGATTTGCAATTGCGATCGCGCATGCATCCGCACACTGCGCGGGCGTGCCGCCCGAAAGTTCCACCATCGCGGCAGCCGCCATCGCCGCCGCGCTCCCGCATTCCGCCTGACAGCCGCCCTGTGCGCCTGCAATGCTGGCATTTTTAGCGATGACCATACCGAAGGCTCCTGCTGTAAACATCGACATGACCACATCTTTTTCATCCATCCCCTTATCCTCGTACAAGGACACGAGGCATCCGGGCAAAATCCCGCAGCTGCCTGCCGTCGGCGCCGCCACGATTTTTCCCATCGAGGCATTGCATCCCGCAACCGCAAGTGCCCGGGCAATGGCTTTTGACAAAAAGGAGCCGCAAAGTCCGCCGCCATTTACGGCGTATTCGTACATCCGGTATCCTTCCCCGCCGGTCAGTCCCGACATCGAACGCTGATCCTTATTCTGCCCGAAAGCGATCGCCTCGCGCATCACGGCAAAACTGTCCCTCATCTGCGTAAAAAGTTCCTCTTCCGACGTTTCCATCTGTGTCGCCTGATCGGCAAGCACCACCCGGCTGATCTTCGTCTGCCTTTCCTCCGCCGCCTTCACCAGCCCACGAATGCTGTCATATTTTAACGCATTATCCATTTTTTCAGACTCTCCTAATCAAAATGGCCTTATCCACACTTTTCAAAAGGGCAATATCTTCCTCAATCTCATCCGGAGGCGTCCCATCGATCTCAATCGTCATGATCGCCTTGCCGCCCTTGGATTCACGGGAAAGATGAAAATTACAGATATTCACATCCCCATATTCAAAATGCATCAGGTTCGTCACACGCGCAATGACGCCGGGCTTATCCTCATGCATGACGAGGATGGTATTTTTTTCGCCGTTAAAATCGACGCGCATTCCATTGACCTGATCGACACGGATATTCCCGCCGCCGATGCTCGCGCCGAGCACCATGCCTTGCGTACCGTCCGGCATGGAAAAAGAAATCATCGCCGTATTGGGGTGCGCCCCCGCGATATCTTTTGTCACAAAAGTGCAGTCAATGCCGCGCTCCTTCGCGATGGAAACCGCATCCCGAATCTGCTCGGAATCGCTGGTATATCCCATGATTCCGGCAAGCAGCGCCCGATCCGTGCCGTGTCCCCGATAGGTTCGGGCAAAAGAGCCCGAAAGCAAAATCTCCACCGAAGCGGGCGTCTTTTCATTCATCAGTTTGTTTGCCACCC
>CAJOQZ010000125.1 GCA_905236585.1 uncultured Lachnospiraceae bacterium | reverse complement strand
GGACAGCCGCCGGATATTCGAGGTGTTTGAAATTTACCGACCGCAGATCGTCTACCATGCGGCGGCGCATAAGCATGTTCCGCTGATGGAGGACAGTCCGTGCGAGGCGATCAAGAACAACGCGATTGGAACATATAAGACGGCTTATGCCGCAATGATTCACGGGTGTGAGCGGTTCGTTCTGATCAGTACCGACAAGGCGGTGAATCCGACGAATATTATGGGGGCGTCCAAGCGCCTCTGCGAGATGATTATTCAGTCGTTTGACAAGAAGATCAAGGAGCAAAAAGCAGGTGAGATTCCGCAGTTGTTTACCCATGAAGGGATTGAGAATGCGGATAAAAAAGGCGACGGCGAAATATTCAAAAAAGTGCGGACGGAGTTTGTAGCCGTTCGTTTTGGAAACGTATTAGGATCGAACGGCTCCGTGATACCGATTTTTAAGAAGCAGATTGAACAGGGAGGACCAGTTACGGTGACGCATCCCGAGATTATCCGCTATTTTATGACGATTCCCGAGGCTGTCAGCCTGGTGATGCTTGCCGGAACATACGCCAAGGGCGGAGAAATCTTTGTTTTGGATATGGGAAGCCCGGTCAAGATCGATACGTTAGCAAGGAACTTAATCCGTTTGTCCGGATACAAGCCGGATGTTGATATCAAGATTGAATATACCGGTTTGCGTCCCGGAGAAAAGTTATACGAAGAAAAACTGATGGCGGAGGAAGGCATTCAGAAGACGGACAATGATCTGATTCATATCGGAAACCCGATTAAGTTTGATGAACACGAGTTCCTACAAAAACTCGAGGAACTTCTCGAAGCCGCCTATAGCAATAAAGAGAAAAAGATACGGTCGCTGGTGGAGAAAATCGTAACCACGTATCATCCGTCTGAGGCGGAATAAATTCTGTTGAAAGAGAGGAGAAGAAATGGTATCCAATTCAAAAGAGTACGATGGAAATCTATTTGATCAGTTAGAAATCATAGAAGAGGCATTAAAGTATGCAAAAAAAGAAGGGGCAAAGGAAACGATTGAATATCTTGAACAAAAAATGCACTATGTAGAACGTAAACTATACCAAAAGCCGCCCCTTTATGAAGGACAGGAATAAAATAACGCGGGACATAAAAGAGACTTCGCGCAGTAAAGGAACGCAGGGTGTTATGCCAAGGATGCTTGTGGTTGCCACGACGCCCCTTTGCATGGACGGTCTTACGGCGGTTCTGCTTCGGATGGCGGAAATTGCGAAGCAATACTTTCAGGTGGATTTTGCGCTGGGGGAGGGAGCTGAAGATTCTGTATCAGAAAAACTAAAAGAGATCGGAATCGCATACCTGCTTCCGAACCGTTCCAGGAAAACACTAAAATATATCCGATTCCTTTCTCGGGTGGTTAAAAGCGGTTCATATACGGCAGTCTATATTCACGGGAACAGCGGCACTATGGCGGTTGACCTGATCGGGGCAAAACTCGGAGGCGCGACAGTTCGAATTACGCATTGCCATAACTGGGCAAAGCAGCCGGCGTTAAAAAGGCTGACACTCGGAACGCTTATGAATCATTTGGCGACGCATCCTGTCTCATGCGGCATGAAAGCGGGAGAAGCGCTATATTCCGGCTCGTTCACCCTGATTCCAAACGGAGTGGATACGAAGAAGTTTAAGTTTTCGCAAATGACAAGGGAAGAACAGCGGGATAACCTGAACATATCGGATTGCTTTGCCGTAGGGCATATCGGACGGTTTACGAAGCAGAAAAATCACGAAAGACTGCTTCGCATTTTTAGAGAAGTGCGAAAAATTCGCGAGGACGCGGTGCTGATGCTTTGCGGAACAGGAGAATTGCTGCAGGAGGTAAAAGAACAGGCAAAGGACTTGGGCGAGGCTGTCCGCTTTTGCGGTTCGGTAGCGAAGCCGCAGAATTATATGATGGCAATGGACGTATTCGTATTGCCGAGTTTTTTTGAAGGATTCCCATTGGTGGGCGTAGAAGCGCAGACTTGCGGGCTGCCGTGCGTGTTTTCCGATGCCATTACAAGAGAAGTAGCCGTCGCGCCGAATGTAGAGTATCTATCGTTGGAAGAAGATGACAGAATGTGGGCGAAGACGATTTGCAACATGAAGTGCAAGGACAGGGATTCGGCAGCAGAGCGGATTGCGGCAGCGGGTTATGATATAGAGACTATGCGCAAAAGGGCAGAGGAATTTTTGTCGAGCCTGTAGGTGTGAGAATTATCGTCGAATCCGATATGCGGATGCCAAGGCGGTGCGAAAAACGGATACGTCAATGTGAGGCGAAGGACATGGAGATATCAGTCGTTCTTACAACATATAACGGATCATCGGTTATGAAAAGGCAGTTGGATTCTCTTCGAAAGCAAACGTTTTCTCCGAATGAGGTGCTGATCTGTGATGACTGCTCTTACGACGACACGGTGCAGGTTATCGAGGATTATATTGCAGAGCATAACTTAAGCAAATGGCAGATCCGCCGGAATCCGTCGAACCTCGGCTGGAAGCGGAATTTTATCGAAGGCATGCGCACATGCTCCGGGGAGATCATTTTTTTATGTGATCAGGATGATGTGTGGTATGCCGATAAAATAGAGAAGATGACCCGGGAGATGGAGAATCACCCGGAAATTCTGCTGCTAAGCTGCGACCAGAAACTGGTCTATGAAAAAGGAGCGGTCAGGGCAAAGGTATACCGCCAAAGTAAAGAAGAATCAAAGGGATTTACTGCACAATACCAATTCACAAATTCATTTTTCAAAAATCCGCGGGCGGGATGTACCTACGCGGTGCGCAGTTCTTTTTTCTGCGAGATTGAAAAACGTTGGGAAGAAGGATTTCCGCATGACGAGTTCCTGTGGCTTTTTGCGGCGATGCAGGGCGGAGCGTTCTTTTATAACGAGGTATTGATGGACTATTACAGGGGATCATACAATGCGTCCGATATCCGGTACAAGGACATTTCCGACCAGATAAAACATCTGGATTATATCCGGCGGATATTAAAGCAGATGAACAAATACGCGCTGCAAAATCCCGGCAAAGTATCCCGGGAAAATCGGAAGAAAATTCATACGGCGCAGATCTGGTGCAAAAAGAGGATACGGCTGATGCAGACCAGAAACCCTTTGCGCTGGCTCTTGATGATTCCATGGTGGAAGTGCTATAATTC
>CAJOQZ010000124.1 GCA_905236585.1 uncultured Lachnospiraceae bacterium | reverse complement strand
GAACGGCGTATACCGGTTTTCCGCTTCGCGCCGGACAAAAGAGGTGCTTCGCGCCTGCCGAAAATATTTTCCCGAAGAGCGGATGAGAAAAGCAAAAAGCGCGACGGAAAACGTGCGCGACAATATTCTGGCGATTTTCCGAAAAAAGCAGAACAAATAGCCGCTTGTTGACGAGGCGGCTGCCGTTTTTTCTTAAAAATTACATGAACGGGAACCCGAATGGAAAATAGACGCGGGCGGCGCTTTCATATCAGGAGGAGTACATCATGCGGATTTATAAAGCGAAAAACGAAGAAGAAATGAGCCGCAAAGCGGCGAACATCATTAGTGCGCAGATCATCCTTAAGCCGGACTCCGTGCTGGGGCTTGCGACCGGTTCGACGCCCATTGGCACCTATCGGCAGTTGATCGAATGGTACGAAAAGGGCGATTTGGATTTTTCACAGGTGACGGCGGTCAACCTCGACGAGTACCAGGGGCTGTCTGCGGAGCATGAGCAGTCCTACGCATATTTCATGCGAAAAAATCTTTTCGACCATGTGAATATCCGCGCCGACCATACCTACATCGAGAACGGTGTTGCCGAAGACGCTGCGGCGGAATGCAGACGATATACGGATCTGATCAAGTCGCTCGGCGGGATTGACTTGCAGTTGTTAGGGATCGGCGCGAATGCGCATATCGGCTTTAACGAGCCGGGGGAGGCGCTGGAAAAAGACACGCATCTGGTGAAGTTGTCCGAGCGGACCATTCAGGCGAACGCAAGGTTTTTTACGGACGCGGATGCGGTGCCGAAGTACGCGTTTACCATGGGGATCAAGGCGATCATGCAGGCAAGGTGCATTGTGCTGCTTGCGAACGGAGAGGCGAAGGCAGACGCCATGTATGAGTGCATCTGCGGACATATCACGGCGATGGCGCCGGCGAGCCTGCTCCAACTGCATAACAACGTGTTCGTCGTAGCGGACGAAGCGGCGCTTTCGAAAGTGGAAGCGGACGCGGATGTGGAAATCCTATAACCGTCTCTAAGGGCGGATGAAAGCGGAGTTTTAGAATATGATTCTGCAAAGTTCCCGGATATGGGTAAAAAATACATGGCTTAACGCGCAGATCGTTATCGAGGGAGAAAAAATCACTGCCGTTCTGCCGAAGGATTCAAAAAAGGCGGACGTGGATTACGGCAGTTTGCGGCTTGTCCCCGGATTTATCGACATCCATACGCATGGCGCCTATGGGTTCGATACGAATGACGCGAATCCCGAAGGGCTTAGGAACTGGGCGCGCAATATCGGAAAAGAGGGCGTTACGGCGTTTTTGCCGACGACGATTACGCAAAGCGAAGAGGTGCTAATTCGTGCGCTTTCGAATGTCGCCGCGGTTTTGGAAAGCGGATATGAGGGCGCACAAATTATCGGCGTGCATCTGGAGGGACCCTACCTCGACCGCAAATACAAAGGCGCACAGCCGGAAAACTTCTGCGTGCCGCCGGATATCGAGCAGTTCGAGCGCTACCTTGCCGCTTCGGGGAGGAGAATCCGTATCGTTACCGCCGCCTGTGAGCATGACGAGGATTTTGCGTTTACGAAATATTGCGCGGCGCAGGGGATTGTCGTCTCACAGGGGCATTCGGGCGCGACGTTTGAAGAGGCGGCGCTTGCGATTGCAAACGGCGCAAAAAGCATGACGCACGTCCATAACGGCATGCCGCCGTATCATCACAGGAACCCTTCGCTGGTGGGGGCAGCGTATGCATTTCGCGATGTGTACGGGGAGATGATCTGCGACGGGATGCATGTTGCGCCGGAGGTTATGCGGGTGTTTTTTGCCGCAAAGGGAGAAACGCACGGGATCATGATTACCGATTCGCTTCTGCTAAAAGGGCTTGCGCCGGGAGCGGAGGGCGTATTCGGCGGCAATCCGATCGTCATGGGGGATAACGGCTGCGCCTATCTTAAGGGGACGGATACGCTTGCCGGTTCGACGCTTTCTGTGAATGAGGGATTAAAGGTTCTGACGGAAACGGCGTGCGTTCCATGGCAGACCGCCATCAACGCGTGTACGATAAATCCCGCGCGGCTGCTTCGCATTGACGATAAAAAGGGCAGCATCACAGCGGGGATGGACGCGGACATTGTTGTTTTGCGGGATGATTATTCAGTTGCAGAAACTTTTGCAAGGGGAGTGCGGCAGATATATTAAGGGGAGAAGCGTCAATGGACAGACCCGAAAAAGAAAAGGGCAAATGGAAAGAGAAGTGGCTGTTTCGCGTCTCGCTGCAGAATCTGCTTTTGATCGCATTAAGCGTCGCTATCAACTACGCAGGACGCATTTTCGCGGAGAGCCTGTCGCTTCCGTTCTGGCTTGACACCGTGGGGATGCTGATCGTCGCGATCCGTCTGGGACCGCTGGCGGCGGCTCTTTCCGGCTGCATTACGAACACGATTTTCGGCATCGGGGATGTTGCGTCGTTTGCCTATATCATTGTGGGCTTAGGCATCGGCATCAGCGTCGGCTACTTTTTTCCACGGGGCAGAAAGCGCGAGGCGTTTCCCGTCGTTGCGACGGCGGTGTTTTCCGGCGTGGTGGCGGTGGCGTTGTCTACGCCTTTGAATATGATTTTTTATGAAGGCTACACCGGCAATATTTGGGGGGACGGTCTGATTGACATGCTTTCGAATTATGTCGAAAGCACGCTGGTAAAAAGCATCTTGGGAGAGGCGTTCGTCGATATCCCGGACAAGGCGTTAAGCGTCATTTTGGCGACGCTTTTCATTTTTATCGCGGACCTTATCCGGTCGTTTGTACCGAAAAAGAAAACGGCTGCGGCGGTTCTGCTTCTTGTCATGGTGTGCGTTCCGTGTTTTTCCGTTTGGGCGATTGATTTTGACGCGGATTACGCCGGTATTTCCTACAGTACGGCAAACGGTCTGATTTCCGCCGAGATCAATGCCATCGAACAGACTACCGACGGCTATATCTGGGTCGGAACGTACTCGGGTCTGTATCGTTACGACGGTTCGTCTTTTGCGCGTTTTTCTCTGGATGAAAAAATGAATTCCGTCATGCAGTTATATACCGATTCAAAGAAGCGGCTGTGGATCGGAACGAACGACAGCGGGATCGCCTGTTATGATCCGAAAGACGGCACGGTTGCATGGTATGACACCGAAAAAGGTTTATCGGCGAACGCCATCCGTTCAATCTGCGAAGACAGCGACGGCAACATCTATGTCGGCACGATCGCGGAACTTTGCATGATCAATGACGGCGGCGGGATAACTGTTTTCGAGGAGTGGGAAGACATCAATTACGTCCGCTCCATGGCGTATGACGGCAGCGGCGGAATTGCCGGAGTGACAAATGCCGGAATCCTTTTTTTCATGAAAAACAGAAGCCTCATTGCCGAACTGAAGCCCGAAGAAGAGACGAACGACTACTACTCGGCGGTTGCGTCCAACGGGATTAACTCCTATCTAGTGGGGACGAGTTCCAATTATGCGTATAAGATGAATATGGACGGCGTGACGGTTACGAAGACCGGCACGGTCGACATGGGGGAGATCACCTATTTTAACCGTCTGCGTTATGTGGAGGAAGTGGGAGGATATTTTTTCTGCTGCGAGAACGGACTCGGCTATATCGACGAGGAGACGGACGCGGTCACCGACCTTTCGACGGAGGATTTTAACAGTTCGGTCAGCGACGTCATTGTCGATTATCAGGAGAACGTATGGTTCGTCTCCAACAAGCAGGGCATTTTCAAACTCTCGCAGAATCCGTTCGCGGATATTTTTGCAAAAGCACACATAGAAGAAGACATCGTAAATGCGGTTCAGATAAAAGACGGCGTGCTCTACATCGGCATGGACAACGGTCTTGCGGCGGTGGACATGGCGACGATGGAGCAGATTTTTCCCGATTATATCGCAAAATTCGACGGCGTGAGGGTGCGGCACTTGCTGGAGGATGCCAAGGGGAATCTCTGGGTGTCGTCCTATGGGGAGGACGGCCTTGTGTGCATTGCGCCGGACGGAACGCTTACCGGCTACAATGAATCGAAGAACACGGTCGGCAGTTTTTTCCGGCTGGCGTTGGAACTTACGGACGGGAGGATTTTGGCGGCAAGCACGACGGGGCTTAATTTTATCACGGATGGCGTGCTGACCGGAACCCTCGGCGTATCGGACGGACTTCCGGCGACGCAGGTGCTTTCCATGGTAGAAGATGCGGACGGTGCCGTCTACCTCGGAACGGACGGCGACGGCGTTTATGTCATGGAAAATGACCGGATCGTGCGGCGGATCGGGGAGAATGAAGGTTTGGAGTCGCTTGTCATCCTGCGGATCGTGCCATGCACCGGCGGCTACATCTACGTGACGAGCAACGCGCTCTATTACGACAACAAAGATACGATAAAAAAACTCAACAATTTCCCGTACAGCAACAACTATGACATCTACATCACCGATAACGGCAAAGCGTGGATCTTTTCGAGCGCGGGCATCTATATCGTTTATGAACGCGATCTTCTGGCGAATGAGGAAGGGTACAACTATACGCTTTTGAACCACAACAAGGGGTTCCATACGACGCTGACCGCCAATGCGAAAAATGCGATCGACGGCGAAGACGTATATCTGTGCTGTACGGACGGGGTCAAGCGTGTGTCCACGGCGACCTACAACGTCTTCAATACGAATTACGACATCCGCCTGTCCGCAGTGATCGCGGGGGATGAGACGGTTCCCGAAGAAAGCGGGAAGTATAATCTTCCGGCGAAAAACGGACGCGTGGAGATCAACGTTGCGGTCTTGAATTTTACCCTGTCGAATCCGCTGGTGCGGGTTTATCTTGAGGGCATGAAGGACGAGGGCGTCACCCGTTATCAAAACGAACTCGTGCCGGTCTATTTTACCAACTTAAAATACGGCGACTATACGCTGCATGTGCAGATCTTAGACGAGGCGGACAACCGTATCCTGCGTGACGCGAGGTTTTATATCCACAAGGAGGCGCAGATTTTTGAACGGCTGTATTTTAAGGTGTATCTGATCTTCGTCTGCGTGATGTTTACGCTGTTTATCGGGTGGCTTGTTGGGAACGTCCGCCACTACATGCATAAAGTCCGGGGCTTGCAGCGGGCGGCGACGACCGATCCGATGACGGGGCTTCTTAACAAGGCGACTTCGGAAGAGGAACTTGCGGAACTGTGCCTTGAGGAAAGCGGCATTTTGATGATGATCGACCTCGACAGTTTCAAACTCGTCAACGACCTCTACGGGCACGACATGGGCGATAAAGTGCTGATCCGGTTTGCGGAACTTATTCGCGACGCGCTGCATTCCGACGACCTTGCCGGGCGCATGGGGGGCGACGAATTTATTGCTTTTATGCGAAGCGACATAGACGAAATGTCGGTTACCGAACTGACGAAATACTTAAACGAAGAACTCATAAAATCCGCAAAGGACTTCATGGGGGCGGAAATGACGATTCCGCTCGGCGCGTCGATCGGCGCGGTGTTCGTGCCGGACGAGGGAAAGGATTTTTCGGAACTGTACCGCAAGGCGGACAAGGCGCTGTATTCGGTCAAGCAGAACGGCAAGCACGGCTACGCCTTTTTCAAAAAAGCATCTTACTCCCAGGAGAGCGAGGCGTCCCAGGCGGAGACGCTGGCGGGGCTGCAGATGATCCTCAGAGAGCGGAGCGTCGGGAAAGGCGCGTATACCATCGGTTTTGAAAAAATGCAGACGGTCTACCGGATTTTCGCACGGCTGGCGGCGCAGTACGGCGTCCACGTCCGAATCGCGCAGCTGGTGCTTTGCGACGTGAATGACGAAAAGCGGCAGGTGCCGGATGAGGTCATGGAGGAATTTGAGGAACTGATCGCCGTTACGCTTCGCAAGAGCGACATCGTTACGCAGATGCGGGACGGAACCTTTTTGGTGCTGCTTACGGACTTGGATAATGCTCAGTCGGGCGACGAGGTGCTGGAGCGGATTGCCGGACAATGGAAGCAGACGAAGAACGGCGAGGCGTACGCCATCGCATCGGAAGCGGAGACGATCGGGGTGGAATGATGGAAGAAATTATGGAGCACATGGGTTAAAAGCGGAAAGGCTGTATTATAGGTAGGCGGTGAATATGAAAAAAACGACAACTGATGCATTTGGTTTGCGTGGTGTTATGAATAAACTTTTTGAGGGCGATTGCTTAGAGTGTATGAACGAGATACCATCTGGTAGCGTTGATATGATACTTTGTGATCTTCCTTATGGGATGACGCAAAATGAATGGGATTGTTATATTCCATTAGATGAATTATGGGAACAATATAAACGAGTTATAAAGCCG
The DNA here is from genome assembly GCA_905236585.1 of uncultured Lachnospiraceae bacterium. GTDB lineage: Bacteria > Bacillota > Clostridia > Lachnospirales > Lachnospiraceae > RGIG4930. The sequence goes on along the minus strand of CAJOQZ010000124.1, from coordinate 912 downwards.
AATGGAGCGATTGTGCTTACTTCAAACGGGGTGTTTACGGCGAAACTGATTCTTAGTCAACCGAAGATATATAAATATAAATGGGTTTGGGAAAAGTCAAAGCCGACGAATTTTCTAAATGCAAAGAAGCAACCGCTTAGAAAACATGAGGATGTATGCGTGTTCTATAAAAAACAACCAACTTATCATCCGCAAATGACACAGGGCGATCCTTATGATAAGGGGATTAGAAAAGATCAGTTATGCGGTAATTACGGTGATTTTGATCCGGTTCATGTGGCAAGTTCGGGAGAACGTTATCCGACAGATATCATATATGTTAAGACGGCGGAATGTGAGGGTGCGGTTTTGCATCCTACACAAAAGCCGATAGAATTAGGTCGCTATATGGTTAGAACATATACAAATCCGGGAGACGTGGTTTTAGATAATACATTTGGAAGTGGCTCTTTTCTTGTAGCGGCATTGATGGAGGGGCGAAATTTTATTGGTATAGAAAAAAATGAGAATGTGGCACTATTCAAAAGAGAAGAAATTGATTATATCGATGTTGCCAAAAGGAGGTTGTTTTTGGCATGGGAGGGTTTAGATAAAAAAATAAAAAAAAGCATAAAGGTTGAGAACTTAATAGCGGAATTTGAAGAAAGGTAAGTGCTTATGGGAACTATTGTAAGACGGAATGAGAGAAGTTGGGCGATTGACATTATTGCAGAGATTAGATCAATGCTTCGAACATTAAATCTTAAAATAAAAAGTGTAGGCGGAGAGAGCACGCTATCGGTAAATAAGAAAAGTATGTTTCCGGATGTCTTACTTTACGAGGATGAAGCGCAGAACATAATCTTGCAAGGATGGGAATTGAAGATGCCAGATGTTTTAATAACAGATGAAGCACTGATAAAGGATGCCACT
>CAJOQZ010000123.1 GCA_905236585.1 uncultured Lachnospiraceae bacterium | reverse complement strand
TGCGTTTATCGCGGCGACCCACGTGATACCGGAGGTGTCGTGGAACGTACGCAACCGACAGCCGGGGATGCTGTCGTTCTATGATGAAAAAGACCTGCTTGACGCGGTGGAGGCTGCGGCGGCGCAGTACGACCATGTATATGTGCTGGCGCATTGGGGTTCCATGCGGACGACGCAGTTGGAGAATTATCAGATCAATGACGGGCATATGATCATTGACGCGGGAGCCGAGGCGGTGATCGGCGCGCATCCGCATGTGCTGCAGGGAATGGAAGCCTATAACGGCGGATATATTTTTTACAGTCTGGGTGATTTTATATCGACAAATACGATCGACCAGACAATGGCGGTTTCTTTCACCTATGAAGGGGAGAAAACGGAAATAAAGATCATTCCGGCATCGGCGGCAAATTATCGGACGATGTTGGCGGATGAAGGAAAATCGACAGAGATTTTCGAACTGATGAGAGGGCTGTCGCAGACAGTCGCAATCGACGAAGAAGGGAACATAACGGCGCCGTAGAAAACATAAAAGTAATTCGTACGACAGGGAAGGCAGAAAAGAGGAATGATATGTTTCAAAAGGAATATGCGTCGGTTTCGGATGCAGCCTTGGCAAAGGTGCAGTTTTTACATAGAAATCTGTTTGGATATTTTCTGATGTCCATGCTGGCGGGAATCTATATCGGCGTCGGCGTGCTGCTTGCGTTTACGGCGGGAGGGATGCTCGCGGAATTTGCCGGAGCGAAACTTGTCATGGGAGCGTGCTTCGGCGTGGCGCTCTCGCTTGTGGTAATGGCGGGAGGCGAACTGTTTACCGGCAATAATTTTGTAATGGCGGCGGGGATGCTCAGCGGCAAAGTAGAGGGAAAAGATGCCGGATTCCTATGGATCGTATGCTATATCGGGAATTTATGCGGCGGGCTGCTTTTGGCGGCGCTGTATCATCTGTCCGGCTTGGGTTCGGGCATGGTGGGGCAGTTTATTAACGAAGCGGCGCAGGCGAAAATGCAGCTTGCCCCCATGGAGTTATTCGTGCGCGGGATCTTGTGCAATATGCTGGTGTGTCTTGCGGTGTGGGCAGGAATGAAAATGAACAGCGAGAGCGGCAAACTGATTATGATATTCTGGTGTCTGCTTGCCTTTTTCACCTGTGGATTTGAACACAGCGTGGCAAATATGACGCTGCTTGCTGTGGCGCTTTTGCGTCCGCTGGAAATGGATTTGACAATCGGGGGGATGGTATATAATCTTGCGTTTGTGACGCTGGGGAATATGATCGGCGGGATCTGCCTTTTGGCGGTGCCGTATTATGTAGCAGGAAAGGAGAAAGAAGAATGAGTCAGGTAAAGGTAGAACAGAACAAGGAATTGAAGAAGAACCGCAAGAAGATTGTTAAGAAGAACAGGAGGAGGTCTGCGGCGACGACGGCGGTTTTTGCGGTGGCGTTGTGCGTGATCGTCGGCTGGGTGGCGTATTCCGTATATGGGAAATACGAGGTGAAGCAGATCGAAAAACGCAGGACCGTCGTAACGGAGATCACCCTTGATCCGATCACGGATTACCTTGCGACGCTGACGCCGACGGAGGAGGAATAATTTTGCCTTTTCGTGATTTTCGTGATTTACAATTTTCGTGATTTACTGAAAAAATCACTTGACAAATACGTCATGTTTTGATATAGTATCTTTTGTCGCCGATACAAAGCGGCGGTTGTCCGACATCATCTTTGGCGGCGGACAACTAAAAATTGCGACAGTGGCGTAGTTGGTAACGCGCGACCTTGCCAAGGTCGAGACCGCGGGTTCGAGCCCCGTCTGTCGCTTGGGTGTAAATGATCGCAAGTCCTTGAATTTAGAGGGCTTGTGATATTTTTTTCGTTTGAAAATCAAAAATATTATTGTGTGCCTGTGTGTGCCTAACCTGATTTTGGTTGAGAAGGTCTTTTATATCCGAAAGGCTTTCCGTTCTCATATGAGAGTAAAAGCGCACATTCGTCTCTACGCTGTGACCGAGCAGATATGCCCGTTGTGTTTCAGGGATACCCATAGGGATAAATACATTACTGTTTAAGGACATCCGAAATGCGTGGTTATTTGTAATCGTTAAACCGATCCGCCGGCACATTCTCCGTAGCCGTTGCGCGTATATGTTTTTATCAAGCCAAGTACCGTCCCTGTTGCAAAAGATGTATTCGGATGTTATACCGAGACTCTCTTGCAGGTGCTTTACTTTCCCCAGGATTTCCAAAATAGCATTTGTCTGAGGAAAATACCTTCCGCCCTTTGGATGCCGACGTTCATTTTTTGTAAAAGGCAGTTCTTCAAATTTTCGTCCTTGCCCCTTAATGCGTGTCATTCGTTGTTGCCGATGAATGTGTACTCCTTTTTCGGTAATGTCAGACCATCGTAAGGGTGGAATTTCTGCAACCCTAACGCCCGTTTCAATCGAGAACAGCATAGCATAGCCGATAATGTCATATTCCTTTTCAGACATCTCTTTTCGTATCTGATTTT
>CAJOQZ010000122.1 GCA_905236585.1 uncultured Lachnospiraceae bacterium | reverse complement strand
ATGACGAGATGGAGCGGCGGCTGGAGATCAACAAAAGCGGGCAGGTGACGATCGCGGAGGGGCTGCCGGAACCGGCGGACGCGGAACGGCTGGGACGGCTGTTTGCAAGCAGGCCGCTTGCGCAGGAAGATTTGGAAAAATACACGGAACAGGCGGAACGCATATTGAATCTGCGCGTAAAAAGCGAGCATGCGCAGATGCCGGAGGCAGATCGGGAGCATCTGACGGAACTGAAGGTATTTTTTGGCAAGCATGACCCGAAGGAAGAGGAACTTTCGCTCGCACAGGAAGACGCGGCGGCGCTCGCGCAGTTGGACGGACAGGTGCAGACCCTGCGCGACGTCTATCGGACTCTTGCGGCAAAATGCGACGACTCGCAGGAGGAAAAAGACGAAGACGGTCCGTCGGCGTTCGTGTTCGTCCTTTCGGCGGCGGTTGTGCTGGTAATCGGAAGCGGCATTCTGTTTGCCGCGGCAGGGAGCGCCGGACTTCCGGCGGCGGCGGTCTGTCTGGTGCTGGCGTTCGTCTTGTCGGCGGGGGCGTTTTATCTTAGGAGCCGCAGACACCAGCGGATGCGAAGCGAAAGGCAGCGGGAACAGGAAGAAGTAGAGGCGGCGAAACGCGAACTCGACGAGAAAGAGGCGGATCGGCAGGAGGTGCTGGAGCGTCTGCAGGGATTTTTGTCCTACTATCTGTTTTCCCCGACGGACAACTACATGCAGATGGTAAGCGAGATCGACAGAAAGTTGGATCTGTACGAACGCCTTGTGCAAAGGGAGGAAGAGTACGCGTCCGCATCTTCGGGGGTCGTAGAGGAACTGTCCGCGCTGCAGGTGCAGCTGTACACGGCGTTGTCTCCGTATGCGGAAATCTACGGTCTGGATTTGTATGAGAAGCATGAGGAAAGCGACGTCGTACAGAACATAAAAGAAGATTTCCTCCGGTGGCAGTCATGGGAGGCGGCGAAAGGGCAGATGCAGGAGATGAAGCGCGACGAAACGGCGCTTCGGGCGGAACTGTACAGTTTCGTGGAACGTTTTGCCGATACGGGGGAGAAGGACTTAAAAGAGAAACTGCTTTATATCCGCAAAAACATGGACGCGTCGCGGACGGTATCCGAACGGCTGCGGCAGATCGCCAGAGAACTCGAAGCGTTCGAGGCGTCGGGGATCGTGGATGAAGAGACGGTTCCGGTGGAGCGGCTGCAGGAGCAGCAGCGCGAGACGGACGCGAGGATCACGCAACTGCTCAACCAGATCGTAAAAGACAAGGACGCCCTGTCGGAACTGGCGGACGAATTTGAGGAGCAGGAGGAGAAAAGCGAGGCGCTTGCCGGGCTTAAGGAGAAGGAAGAGGCTTATCGGAAACGCGCCGATATCTACGACAAAACGATCCGGTATCTGACCGAGGCGAGAGAGCGGTTTTTGGGGCTGTATATGGGACCGCTGAGGGCGGGACTTACGAAGTACCTCGGAAAAGTGATGAACGCGCAGACGCTTTCGGCGGAGGATTTCACGCTGGACATGGATCTTAAGGTGACGTTTAAGTACAAGGGAAGCACCAAGGAAAGGGAGTATTTAAGTTCGGGCTATCAGGATCTGACGGCGGTCTGTGCAAGGCTTGCGCTGATGGACGTGCTGTACCGCGACGAGGCGCCGCCGATCATTTTGGACGACCCGTTTGCGAACCTTGACGACGAAAAAGCAAAGCGGGGGCTTATGATGCTTGAAGACCTCGCCGCGACAAGACAGGTGATCTACTTCACCTGCCATCCGACGCGGATGCCGGTGGTGGAGTAATGGGAGCAAACAATCTTAAGTGTGAGGTTAAGGCATTTTTGCCGTCGAACACTTAAGATTTGTTTGTTCCCAACGTAAAAGTTGATTTTCGAGTTGCTGGTGAAAAAATCCTTTACAAAAAGGTTTGAAGTTGCTAAAATATACAAGTGTGAACTTGTGACGGTTCCGGTTTTTTTATAAGAGATAAGCAGGGCTAGTACATCGGTAGTATATCAGCTTCCCAAGCTGAGGAGGCGGGTTCGACTCCCGTGCCCTGCTGTGGAGTCATTAAAAAAAGCGGTTTTCAAGATAAGGAAGCCGCTTTTTGCTTGTGAAAAGTGGGGGCTATTTCAATCCCAGTTTATATCGTTGTGGTTTATGGTCTCTCCTGCCGCATATTCAGCCATTGCTTGACGGTGGGCTTCGCGGTCTTCTTCCGTCTCGATATCATCGGGGATAAAGCGGCGGGTTACTTCCAGTAATATTACAAGGTCTGGTTCTGGAATATAATCAATCATTTGCACAAGTTGTTGTTTTGTACTCATTTTAATAAACCTCCTTTATAGGCGTTCCCACGAGGGGATATCCATTCGATTAAAACCGTGTCGGCAGACGGATATGAAAAAACAATGCGCCAACCGCCAACTCGAAGACGATACAGTAAATTGTGCCCCTGCAAAGGCTTTATATCGCCATAGGGGATTGCTTCTATAGCCGACTTTATCCGTTTTTTGGTGGGCTTGTCCAATGAATTTATTGTTTTAACAGACTTTTTTGAGTATTCAATCTGCATTTATTACTCTCCCGCTTGGCATGCTTACCTCTTCCAAAAATGAGGCGGCAAAATATAAAATCACTTTCTCTACCCCTACGATAATATTATATCGTCAAACTAATTTTATGTACATGATAATTCATATTTTTTTCGTGAAAAATCCGCTCTTGAAATGCGATTCCCTCTTGCTTATAATGATATCTATAAGTTGATTTATTCAAAGGAGGGTTACTTATGTATAAGGAGGAATATGAACGCTGGCTGGGCTTCGATTTGCAAGATCCGGACTTGAAGCCGGAACTGCTGAAGATCAAGGACAATGACGAAGAGATCAAGGAGCGATTCGCCGTTTCCTTGTCGTTCGGCACGGCGGGGCTTCGCGGCACGCTTGGAGCGGGGACGAACCGCATGAACATCTGGGTAGTCCGCCAGGCGACACAGGGCATGGCGAACTGGGTCAAGACGCAGGGCGGCACACAGACCGTAGCGATCGCGTATGACAGCCGCTTGAAGAGCGACACATTTGCAAAAGAAGCGGCGGGCGTACTTGCCGCGAATGGCATTTCGGTCCGCATCTATGACGCGCTGATGCCGGTTCCGGCGCTGTCGTTTGCAACGCGTTATTATAAATGCACCGCCGGCATCATGGTTACGGCATCCCATAATCCGTCAAAATACAACGGTTACAAGGCGTATGGACCGGACGGCTGCCAGATGACGGACGAGGCTGCCGCCGTCGTTTATGACGAGATTCAGAAGACCGATATATTGACCGGCGCGAAAACGATGTCATTCGCCGAGGGCGTAGAGAAGGGCATGATTCATTTCGTCGGGGACGACTGCAAAAAAGCGTTCTACGAAGCGATAGAAGCATGTCAGGTTCGCCCGGGTCTTTGCAAGACCGCTGGGTTAAAACTTGTCTATTCGCCGCTGAACGGCACGGGACTTGTTCCGGTTACCAAGGTTCTCGGCGATATGGGGATTGACGATATCACGATCGTTCCCGAGCAGGAATATCCGAGCGGATATTTTACCACCTGCCCGTACCCGAACCCGGAAATTTTCGAGGCGTTGGAATATGGACTGAAACTTGCCAAAGAAACCGGCGCAGACCTGATGCTTGCCACCGACCCCGACGCGGATCGTGTCGGCATCGCGATGAAGTGCCCGGACGGCAGTTATGAACTTGTTTCCGGCAATGAAATGGGTGCGCTTCTTCTCGATTATATCTGCGCGGGACGGATTGAAAAAGGCACGATGCCCCAAAAGCCGGTTGCCGTTATGTCGATTGTTTCCACGCCGCTCGCGGACGCGATTGCGGAGCATTATGGTGTGGAGCTGCGGCACGTTTTAACGGGCTTTAAGTGGATCGGCGACCAGATCGCGCGGCTTGAAGCAGACGGAGAAGAAGACCGTTTCATATTCGGATTCGAAGAAAGTTACGGATACCTCGGCGGCACATACTGCCGCGACAAGGACGCCGTGATCGGCTCCATGCTGATCTGCGAGATGGCGGCATATTATCGGAGCATCGGCTCTTCCATCAAGCAGCGGTTGGAGGAGATCTATTCCGAATATGGACGCTATCTGAACAAGGTAGACAGTTTTGAGTTCCCGGGTCTTTCCGGCATGGATAAAATGGCTGGCATCATGAGCAGCCTTCGCGAGAATCCGCCGAAGGATTTCGCCGGTATCGCTGTTACGGAAGTCATCGACTATACGAAGCCGGAGGAGACGGGGCTGCCGAAGGCGAATGTACTGATCTATCGTTTGGAGGACGGCTCTACGGCAATTGTCCGCCCGTCCGGTACGGAACCGAAGATCAAGACCTACTTTACGACCAAGGGCGCGGATATTGCCGAAGCGCAGGCGAAGAAAGACACGCTGGCGGAAGCGGTGAAGCCGATTCTGTCATAACTTGAGGAACTGCTATCTAAAAGTTGTTTTTTTACATTTCCGAAGAGTAGGAAGAAGTATTTCTATTTCCCCCGTCCTTTGCTTTGGGGCGGGGGTTTCTGTTACCATTCACGACCGAAGTGGAACGGAGGCAGTGGGCGGTTGCATCGTGAAGTAATATAGATGAAAGGTGATGCAGTAATGGAATACGGTTCATTTGTTGCGGCTTTCGATTCGGGCGTCGGCGGCATTTCCGTGTTGCGTGAAATGGTGCGGCTCATGCCGTACGAGGATTTCGTTTTTTTCGGGGATTCCGCAAATGCTCCTTATGGAACGAAAACGACGAATGTCGTCCGTGAAATGACAATCGAACATGCGAAGCGGTTCATAGAGCGCGGCGCAAAGGCGCTTTGCATTGCCTGTAATACGGCGACGTCAGCAGCGGTCCGTCCTTTGCGGGAGATGTTTCCGTCTTTTCCGATCGTAGGCATTGAACCGGCGCTGAAACCGGCGGCGGAGCATGTTCCCGGCGGACGCATCCTTGTAATGGCGACGCCGATGACGATACGGGAAGTGAAATTTCAAAATCTGCTCGCCCGTTATGAAGATATGGCAAAGATCATTCCGCTTGCATGTCCCGGACTGATGGAATTCGTGGAGGAGGGGAAGTCGGATTCGCCGGAAGCGGCGGCATTTTTACATGAACTGCTCCGGGAATATGAGGGGAATGTGGATGCGGTCGTCCTCGGCTGCACGCATTATCCGTTTGTGAAAAACCAGATTGCCGCAGTGCTGGGGGAGAATGTCCGCATCTTTGACGGTGCCGCCGGTACGGCGCGGGAACTTCGCCGGCGGATGGTCGCGCAGGGCGTGGCGCAGACTAATGTCGCCCGCAGGGGAAGCGTTGTTTTTGAAAACAGCGGCGGTGAGGAAAAAATCGAACTATGCAGGAGGCTGATGAGGGGATAGGTTGTTTTCTAAAACAGTTCCATATACTCCTGCCGCGCCATAAATTCTTCAAACGACAGTTCCGACATGCTTTGCGGGCGGAATTTGGAAAAAGCCGCCTCTAAAGCCCAGCATTCCGGCGTCAGATCTTTTTCAGGGCGAAGCGCCTGCGTAACCTGCAGTTGCGAACGCCACGCCAGACAGCCCGACCACGCGCCGCCGTACTGCCCGAACAGCGAGAGCGCCCGCTCCATATGCCGTTCCGATAAAAACGGATCAAATTCCCATTCCAATAACGCCGCATTATGTGACAGACACGCGACATTGCGAAAATGAATCGGATGCGAGCCGATGCATTGCTTTAACCTTATCAGCATCTGCTCGAACAGGATCAATGCCTGTTTTTTCAAAGAAAATCGCGCACATAAGCACGCGATGGAGTTGATGATCATTATTTCGTTTTGAATCAGATGTGAAGCGGCGGCATTGAAAGTCTCGTCGAAGTGCGGCTGCGTCAGCCGCAAAGAGGAAAGACAGGCATCTAAATAGTCGTCGGGGGAACCGCCGCCCGAATAATGGAACCATGCTTTTGCGTAGAGAAAGAACTGCCGCGAGAAGACGTCTTTTCGCTGTTTTTTATCGCTGAACTGCTCAAATTCGGACTGAAAAAGAAAAAGGAGTTCAGGCAGCCGCCCAAACTCCGTAAATTGCATTGCAGAAAGAATCTGATTCTTAAGGTCTTGCAGTAAAGCCGTCCGCTGGTCGAAGAAATCGCACAACGAATAGCCGCTGACGCCGTATCGTTCCAACAAAAGCACAAAATGCTCGGCATGGGGGAACTGCTTGCCCCGCTCTATCAAACTCAAATTATCTTTTTCAAGAATGCCGTGCGCCGCTTCTACTTGCGTCAAACCCGCCTGATGCCGCATCGATCGGAGAAAGGATGCAACGTCGCGCATAGGCTAAAATTCCGGTTCGATCAATCCGTAGGTATTGCCTCTCCGCTTGTAAACGACATTTACCTCGTCCGTTTCCGCGTTGCGGAATACGAAGAAAGAATGCCCGAGAAGTTCCATCTGCACGCAGGCGTCTTCGGGGTACATCGGCTTCATGCCGAACCGCTTGGAGCGGATGATCTGTACATCATCTTCCTCCGGTATCTCGCCGGAAAGGAAATCTTCTTTGAAATAGCCCTTCGCCTCCTGCTGGCGGGCGATCAGTTTGTGGCGGTAACGCTTCAACTGGCGTTCGATCACCTCTTCCACAAGGTCAATCGATACATACATGTCGTTGGAAACCTGCTCGGAACGGATGATGCTGCCCTTGACCGGAATCGTAACCTCGATTTTCTGCCGGTCCTTTTCAACAGAAAGCGTAACGTGTGCTGTTGCCTCCGAGGAAAAATACTTATCGAGTTTTCCGAGTTTTTCTTCGACGGCTGATTTCAAACCGTCGGTAAGTTCGATGTTGCGCCCTGTGATCGTAATATTCATATAAAACCCTCCTTATCGTCGAAACCGCAAAAAGAAATAAAAACACGCGGCTTCTCACTTATGGTATAATTATATCATAATACCACGAGGAGAATCAATAATATGAAAGAAAAAGGAACTGCCATAGTCACCGGGGCGTCCCGCGGGATCGGAGCGGCGATAGCGGAGGCGTTGGCGGCGGAAGGGTATGATCTTGCGTTGATTTGCCTGAAAAATAAATCACGATTGGATGAAATT
>CAJOQZ010000121.1 GCA_905236585.1 uncultured Lachnospiraceae bacterium | reverse complement strand
GCCGCCGGTAACGAACTGACCGATATCCAGCAGGATGCGCTGGCGGATCTGCAGACGGAAAGCACGCTTAAAACATTAAACGACCAGCTGCGGGCCGCCATGGACGCCGTAGACAGTTATGACGATCAGATCGAAGAACTGCGGAAAAACGGTTATTCGTCGAGCGGTTCATCTACTGCGGTTGCAAACGCACAGACGGCATATGATGCGGCGAAAGCGGCATATGATGCCGCTGCCAGTGAATACAGCGCCGCATTGATAGCGTATCAGACGGCAAGCGAGGACGTCAAAAACGGCACCACCGCAAACGAAATTTCCGTCAAAGAGGCGAACGCCGCTTCAAAAAAGGCGCTCGTGGATCTCGCAAAGGTGAAAATGGACAACACCGCCGAGGCGTATGACAAGGCAACGACCGCCCTTGCTTCCGCCAAATCCGCTGCCTCCTCCGTGGCTGCGGTCAATACGCAGATCGCTTCATTGGAGACAGCGAAGGACAACGCAAAGACCTCTGTCAACTCCCTAAAGGAGCAGATCCGTCTGCAGCAGGAGACGACGGCTTTAACAAAAGAACAGATCAACACCAAAACGGACGAGATCAACGCCGACACCTACGCCGCCGCCGAAGCGGGCGTTGCGGCGAACGAAGCACAGGCTTCCGCCGCGGCGGTTCAGGTGGCACAGGCAAAGACCGCGCTTTCCCACTACACGGTTACGGCGCCGATCTCCGGAACGATCGAATCCATCTCCGTAAAAGAGAACCAAATGGCGCAGACCGGCGCCACGGCATACACGATTTCCAATAAGGACAACATGGTCGTTACTTTCCGTGTGACGGAAGCCGTTGCTTCCGCCCTTTCCATCGGCGATACGGTTACGGCGGAGCGAGGCGGCGCTTCCTACTCCGGCGTGATCACGGAAATCGGCGGCATGGCGGACGCGCAGACAAAACTGTTTCAGGTAAAAGCGTCTCTCGGCGCCGCAGAGGGGCTCGCCAGCGGTGTCTCCATGAAAGTCTATGCCGATACACAGAAAGCATCGGATGTGATCACGATCCCGTATGACGCCCTTTATTTCCAAGGCGGAGACTCTTACGTTTTCGTCGCGGAAGGCGGAAAAGCCGTGCGCCGTCCGATTACCGTCGGTCTGATGGACGATACGGCGGTCGAAGTCATCGACGGCTTGGGAATGGACGACAACGTGATCGTCACATGGTCATCCCAGTTAAAAGACGGCTCTCTGATTGAGATCGCCGGGGAAAATACCAAGTCTACAGAAAAGGATTCCGCAACGGACAGCACGACAACCGGGGAAGAAGGTTCTGCCGACAAGACCACGCCCGCAGAAGATGCATCGGAAAGCGAGGTCGAATAAGCCATGGGTATTACCAGATTAGTCTTAAAACGCCCCTCCTCGGCAGTCATGATCCTGCTGGCGATCGCTGTTTTCGGTCTGACGTCGATCCTCGGTTTCAAAATGGAACTGATCCCGGACATCGAAATGCCGATCCAGCTCGTCATGGTAACCTATCCGGGGGCGGACCCCGAAAGCGTGGACGAACTCGTGTCCACCAAAATCGAGGGCGCGGTGGAGTCGCTTTCCGGCATCAAGACCGTCACCTCCTATTCATTTGAAAACTACAGCATGGTACTGCTGCAATATGATTACAATACGGATACAAACGAAAACTATCTGGACCTGCGCGCCGCCTTAGACGGTCTGTCCTCCCAGCTGCCGGACGACTGCGGCGATCCGGTCATTATGGAAATGGACATCGACGCTTCTCCAAGCGTAATGCTGACCGCCACCGCGGACGAGGGCACCGATATCCTCGCCTTTCTTGACGACGGCATGCAAAACGAGATTGAAGCCCTCTCTTCCGCCGCGCAGGTTTCCGTTACCGGCGGCAAGACGAACTACATCCGCATCCTGCTAAAAGAGGATATGTTAAACCAGTTCGGCCTGTCGATGTCGACGGTTTCGTCTACGATTGCCGCTACCGACTTCATGATCCCTATCGGCTCCTTAAAGCAGGGGACGCAGTCGATCAGCACCATCAGTTCCGCCGCCAACAAGACCGTACAACAGATCGCGCAGATTCCTCTTTTTACATCCACCGGCTCCATCGTTACCGTCGGCGACGTAGCGGACGTATCATGGGCGGTAAAGGAAGCAAGTTCCCTAAGCCGTGTGGACGGACAGGACGCCGTCACGCTTTCGATCACGAAAAACCAAAGTGCCGGCAGCGTCAACCTTTCGAACGATGTCAAAAACGTTTTGAAAAAATACGAAGGACAGAACGAAAACATTCACTTTGATATCTTTTACGACGCGGCGGACGACATCATCTCCTCCCTGCGGTCGGTCGGTTCAACGCTGATCTTAGGCGTCGTCCTTTCCATGCTTGTCCTCTTCATCTTCTTCGGCGATATCCGGGCAAGCCTTGTGGTCGGAAGTTCCATGCCGATTTCACTTCTGATCACCTTGATCATGATGAACTTCATGAATTTTTCCATGAATGTCGTTACCATGGGTGCGCTTGTCATTGCGATCGGCATGATGGTGGATTCGTCCATCGTTGTGTTGGAGAGTTGTTTCCGCATCCATGAAGAGAACCCGAGTTTGAAAGAATCCGCACTTGAGGGGACGCGGCTCG
>CAJOQZ010000120.1 GCA_905236585.1 uncultured Lachnospiraceae bacterium | reverse complement strand
GTAACGGACGCGGTTAAGCGTTTCGCGGCAGACGGCAGGACAGTTGCGGCAATCTGTGCGGCGCCGTCCGTTTTGGCGGCAAACGGCGTACTGGAAGGGAAAAAAGCCACCAGCCATCCATCATGGACAGACAAACTTACCGGCGCAACGCTGCTTGAAGATGAGGTCGTTATCGACGGCAATATCATCACAAGCCGCGGCATGGCGACGGCGATCCCGTTTGCGCTTGCCCTCGCGGAGCGTTTTGCGGGGGAAGAAACCGCAAAAAAAATCGCGGGCGGTATTGTTTACAACCGATAAAAATGGTATACTTCTACATTGTGTTAGTTTTTTTACAATGGAAGTAACCCGAAAGGATGTAACAAAATGAGTGTGCAGGTAGAACAGTTAGAAGGCAACAAAGCAAAAATGACGATCGAAGTCGCGGCGGATAAAGTCACAAAAGCGCTCGATCAGGCATATAGAAAAAATAAAAACAGAATCGCCGTTCCGGGCTTCCGCAAAGGAAAGGCTCCGCGCAAATTTTTAGAAAAATATTACGGCAACGACCTTTTTTATGGGGATGCGGTGGATATCTTAATCGACGAAGCATATCCGGAAGCCTATGACGAAGTGGACTTGGACATCGTATCCCGTCCGGAAGTGGACGTAGAGCAGATTGAGGAAGGCAAGCCTTTTATATTTACAGCGGAAGTGGAGTTGAAGCCGCCGGTTACGTTGGGAGAGTATAAGGGAATCGAGGTCAAATGGGTTGACCGCGAAGTGACCGAGGCGGATATCGATGAGGAAGTGGAGCGCGAACGGGCGACGAACGGACGTATCGTTACGGTGGATGAACCGGCAAAGGAAGGCGATACGGTGGACATCGACTACGAAGGCTTTACGGATGGCAAGGCTTTTGACGGAGGCAAAGCGGAAGGGCATAAGTTGATCTTAGGCAGCCATTCCTTTATCGATACGTTCGAAGATCAGCTGGTCGGCAAATCCGCCGGCGACGAGGTCGACGTGAACGTTACGTTCCCGGACGAATATCATGCGCCCGACCTGGCGGGCAAGCCGGCGCTTTTCAAGGTAAAGGTCAACGGCGTGGAGCGCCGCGAACTGCCGGAAGTGGATGACGATTATGTACAGGAGATTTCCGAGTTTGATACGGTGGAGGAATACCGCGACGACTTGAAGGAACGTCTTACCAAGAGGAAAAATGACGCGGCAAGGCGGGAGCAGGAGGATGAGGCGTTAGAGAAACTTGCCGACGCTTCGGAAGTCGAGATTTCCAAAGGCATGCTGGAACTGCAGACCAACAACATGATCAACGAATACGCGAATCAGGTCATGGGGAACGGGATCGGCTTTTCACAGTATATGCAGATGACCGGCATGACGGTTGACAAACTGCGTGCGCAGATGGAGCCGGACGCGATGCAGCGGACGAAAGTTTCCCTCTGCCTTGAGGAGATCGCAAAGCAGGAGAACATCGAGGTTACCGACGAGGATGTCGATAAGAAGATCACCGAAATGGCGGAGCGGTATCAGATGAATGCTGAAGAAATGAAAAAAGATATGCCCGAAGGTGAACTGGCAAGTTTCAAAGAGCAGATCCGCATGGAAAAAGCAATCGACATCGTTATGGATAATATTAAGGAGATAAAAGAGTAATGGCGACGATACCCTATGTCATTGAACAGAACAGCCGCGGCGAGCGTTCTTATGATATTTATTCGCGGCTATTAAAGGATCGGATCATTTTCCTCGGCGAAGAAGTCAATGAGACGACCGCATCCCTTACGGTGGCACAGCTTTTGTTTTTGGAATCCGAAGATCCGTCCAAAGACATCCATCTGTATATCAATTCGCCGGGCGGCGTTGTGACGGCGGGATTCGCGATTTACGATACCATGCAGTATATCAAGTGCGACGTATCGACGATCTGCGTCGGACTGGCGGCTTCCATGGGCGCGTTCCTTTTAGCGGGGGGCGCAAAAGGCAAACGCCTTGCCCTGCCGAATGCGGAAGTAATGATCCACCAGCCGTCGGGCGGCACACGCGGACAGGCGACCGAGATCGAGATTGCGGCGGAGAATATTTTGAAAACGAAAAAGCGTCTGAATGAAATCTTAGCGGAGAATACGGGACAGACGGTTGAAAAAGTGACCGAGGACACCGAGCGCGACCACTATTTGAGTGCAAAAGAGGCGTTGGAATACGGATTGATCGACCGGATCATTACGAATCGCGCGGACTGACGAATAGAGGAGTACATTAAGGTGAGAAGAATGAGAGAAGACAGAATACGCTGTTCGTTCTGCGGCAAATCCCAGTCGCAGGTGCGCAAATTGATTGCGGGACCGAACGGGGCGTATATTTGCGACGACTGCGTTGATATCTGTGCGGAGATCATTGAGGACGAGTACAATGAAGGGCTTCATGCGTCCGGCGAACCGGACTTTGACATCAATCTGTTAAAGCCAAAAGAGATGAAGCGTTTTTTGGATGATTACGTGATCGGACAGGAGGAAGCGAAAAAAGTACTCTCCGTTGCGGTTTACAATCATTACAAGCGGATTATGGCGGATACGGATAATGATGTGGAACTCCAGAAAAGCAACGTGCTTCTTTTGGGACCGACGGGCTCCGGGAAAACGCTGTTGGCGCAGACTTTGGCGCGGATCATCGGCGTTCCGTTCGCCATCGCGGACGCGACGACTCTGACGGAAGCCGGGTATGTCGGCGAGGACGTAGAGAACATTCTGTTGAAGTTGATTCAGGCGGCGGATTACGATATTCCGAGAGCCGAATTTGGCATCATATATATCGACGAGATCGACAAGATCACCAAAAAATCAGAAAACGTCTCCATTACAAGAGACGTATCGGGCGAAGGCGTGCAGCAGGCGCTGCTTAAAATCCTTGAAGGAACGGTGGCATCCGTTCCGCCGCAGGGCGGACGCAAGCATCCGCAGCAGGATCTTTTGCAGATTGATACGACGAACATTCTGTTTATCTGCGGCGGCGCGTTCGAAGGACTTGACAAGATCATCGAGTCGCGGCTCGATACCAAGCGGATCGGATTTGATTCGGAAGCGACGGACATCTATAAGAAAAAAGAAAACGAAACGCTTTTCAAGCAGGTTCTGCCGCAGGATTTTATCAAGTACGGATTGATCCCGGAGTTTATCGGGCGCGTGCCGATCAACGTGGCGCTTGAGGAACTGGACGAAGAGGCTTTGATCGCAATCCTTACGAAGCCGAAAAACTGCCTCGTTAAGCAGTACAAGACGCTGTTTGCGATGGACGATGTCAAACTCTCCTTCGAACAGGAAGCGCTTGTCGAGATTGCGAAAAAGTCATTGGAGCGCAAAACGGGGGCAAGAGGTTTGCGCGCCATTATGGAAAATGTTATGATGGACTATATGTATCGCGTGCCAAGCGACGAGAGCATCGAGCGGCTCG
>CAJOQZ010000119.1 GCA_905236585.1 uncultured Lachnospiraceae bacterium | reverse complement strand
GGCGGCGGTGAGATCAATGATACCCCCGGCGTGGAAAACCGGGTTGCTGCCACCCATGGATATACTTTTTTTCCGGGCAGATGACCGCCCTCACCGGGCTTTGCGCCCTGTGCCATTTTTATTTGGATTTCTTTTGCGCTGCACAGGTATTCGGACGTCACGCCGAAGCGTCCCGAGGCAACCTGCTTGACCGCACTGTTCTTTTCCGTAAAAAAGCGCGACGGATCTTCTCCGCCCTCGCCGGTATTGGATTTGCCGCCGAGACGGTTCATTGCGATCGCAAGCGTTTCATGCGCTTCCTTAGATAACGATCCATACGACATGGCGCCGGTCTGGAAGCGTTTGACGATTTCTTCCACCGGTTCTACTTCGTCAACCGATACCGGCTCTTTTTGCGGAACAAGCGCAAGCAGACTTCGGATCGTATGAGGACGCATCTCGTCATCCACCATATCGGTGTATTCCTTGAATGTATCGTAGTTGTTGGTGCGTACTGCTTTTTGCAGAGTAACGATCGTCTTAGGCGTATAGAGGTGATCTTCGGTATGATCTCCCGTACGCAGCGAGTGAAACCCTGTTGAATCCAGCGTCTCATCTACCGGCAGTCCTAACGGGTCAAAGGCAAGATTGTGTCTTGCCGAGATATCTTCTTCCAATTCCTTTAACCCGATGCCGCCGACATGGCAGGTCGTTCCGGTAAAATAGGTTTCGATCAGTTCCCTGGATAAGCCGACGGCTTCAAAAATCCGTGCTGATTGGTAGGACTGCAAGGTGGATATCCCCATTTTGGCGGCAATCTTCACCACGCCGTTAAGGATTGCAAGGTTATAATCGGATACCGCCGTCGTCACGTCCTTATCGAGCCTTCCGTTGGCAATCAGTTCTTCGATGCATTCATGTGCAAGATAGGGATACAACGCACGCACGCCGAATCCCATGACGCACGCGGTCTGATGCACATCGCGCACTTCGGCGCTCTCCAAAATAAGCGATACCGCCGTCCTCTTTTTTGTCTGTACCAAATGCTGCTCCACCGACGATACCGCCAAAAGCGACGGAATCGGTACATGGTTCTCATCCACGCCTCGGTCAGATAAAATGACGATATTGACGCCCTTCGCCGCCGCACGATCTACAGCGATATTCAGCTGCGCCAGTGCTTTTTTCAAAGACGTGTTTTTATAATACAAAAGAGAAATGGTCTGCGACGCGAAACCTTCTTTTTTCAATCCGCGGATCTTTGCCAAGTCAACCGACGTAAGAATCGGATGGTCGATCTCAAGCATCCGGCAGTTTGCCGCTTTTTCATCTAACAGATCGCCGTCAGAGCCCAAATACACTGTGGTATCGGTGACAATTTTCTCCCGCAGCGAGTCAATCGGCGGGTTAGTTACCTGAGCGAACTGCTGCTTGAAATAGTGAAAAAGCAAAGGATGCGCGTTCGATAGCATTGCAAGCGGCGTATCGTGCCCCATGGACGCGGTTGGCTCAATCCCGTTCTCCGCCATAGGAAGGATCTGGTTTTTCACATCCCCGTAGGTATATCCGAACACTTTATAGAGGCGGCTTCTTACCGCCGCGTCATGCGTCGGCGTTTTCCCATTTGGCACGGGCAGGTCTTTTAGATGCAGCAGACATCGGTCGAGCCACTCGCCGTACGGGTTGCGCTTCGTATAGTATTCCTTGCATTCGGCGTCCGAAATCAGTTTTTTACGCTTGGTGTCGATAAAAAGCATTCGTCCCGGTTCCAAACGAGCCTTTTTTATAATATGTTTCGGGTCGATCGGCAGCACGCCGACCTCGGACGCCAAGATCAGGCGGTTGTCATCCGTCACATAGTACCTCGCCGGACGAAGACCGTTACGGTCGAGCGTCGCCCCCGCGATTTCTCCGTCCGTAAAAAGTACCGCCGCCGGACCGTCCCACGGCTCCATCATGGTCGCATAATAATGATAAAAGTCTTTGCGCGACTGCTTCATAAAGCCGTTGTGCTTCCACGGCTCAGGGATGGTAAGCATCATAGCAAGAACAAGCGGCATCCCGTTCATATATAAAAATTCCAAGGTGTTGTCAAGCATTGCCGAATCCGACGCAATATCTGGAATGACGGGAAGAATCTTGTCGATATCTTCTTCGGCAAAATGCGGCTGCATCGTTTCCTCTCTGGCAAGCATCCGGTCAATGTTGCCGCGGATCGTATTGATCTCGCCGTTGTGCGCGATCATGCGGTACGGGTGCGCCCGGTTCCATGACGGCGTTGTGTTCGTAGAAAACCTTGAATGGACAAGCGCGATTGCCGTTTCATATTCCCTGCTCTGCAAATCCTCGTAGAACGCACGCAGCTGACCGACCAAAAACATGCCTTTGTAAACGACGGTACGACAAGAAAACGAGCAAATATAAGTATCTTCCGAACTCTGTTCAAATTCCCGTCGAACGACAAACAGCCGCCGGTCAAATGCTTCGCCCGCTTCCACTTCCGCCGGCCTTCCGACAAAGCACTGATAGATCGCGGGCATGCAATTAAGCGCAGCCTCGCCCAAAATTTCCGGCCGCGTCGGCACCTGCCGCCAGCCTAACAGCGGAATCCCCTCTTTTTCCAAAATAACTTCCAACATCCGCATGGCATACATTCTGCGGACGTCATCCTGCGGAAAAAATATCATGGCGATTCCGTAATCATGAGCGTTTTTAAGCACAATACCGGATGCCGCTGCTGCTTGAATAAAAAAGCGGTGCGATATCTGCACTAAAATTCCAACACCGTCCCCGACTTTGCCGGTGGCGTCTTTTCCTGCACGGTGTTCAAGTTTTTCAACGATGGTCAGCGCATCATCCAGCGTCCGGTAATCGGCACGTCCGTCAATATTTGTAATCATGCCGATTCCGCAGGAATCCCGCTCGGCGCCTAACTTCCCGTAATCGTATTT
The DNA here is from genome assembly GCA_905236585.1 of uncultured Lachnospiraceae bacterium. GTDB lineage: Bacteria > Bacillota > Clostridia > Lachnospirales > Lachnospiraceae > RGIG4930. The sequence goes on along the minus strand of CAJOQZ010000119.1, from coordinate 2,447 downwards.
TTTCATGTTCCTCATCCTTAAACACCCCCTGCCGGTTTTTGTTGACCGGCAGGGGTTACGTATCTTTTGCTATCTTACGCTGTATAACAGATCGCCGTAAGTCGGATACGGCCACAGGTCGCGCGGCACGATCGACTCAAGTTCGTCAACTGCCTCACGCAGCGAATGCATTGCCTCATGAATCGTGTATTCGTGATATTTCGCCAGTTCCGGCACGCTCTCAATCTCCTTTTCTCCGGCAACCGCCGTTTCGAGTTTTTGCAGCCGGTCGTAAATCTCTTTGATCAGTCTCGACGTGCGTTCTAAGAGTTTGTTCTCCGTATCTGCGGCGATTCCTACTTCCTTCTTTTTCAAAATCAGTTCCGCTAATTTCGATTCATAGGCAAGTCCCGCGCCTAAGATATTGCGGCGTACCATCCACTGCATGGTAAGCGCTTCGATATTGATCTGCTTGTAGTAGTTTTCCAAGAGAATCTCATACCGTGCCTCGATCTCCGACTTGGAGTACACTTCATGCTTGGTAAAGAGATTAACCGCCTTATCCTCAATAAAAGCTTCCATTGCTTCTACGGTTGTAGGAAGATTCAACAACCCTCGTTTCTTTGCCTCTTCCTTCCATTCCTCGCCGTAACCGTTGCCGTTGAATAAAATGCGTTTATGCGCAATGACTTCGTCCCGGATCAGTTTGGTAAGGGCGCCGTCAAAATCATCTGCTTTTTCCAATACGTCAGCAAACTGGCTTAACGATTCCGCAACGATTGTATTCAAAATGATGTTCGGCCCCGAAATCGACGCGGACGAACCAAGGGAACGGAACTCGAACTTATTGCCGGTAAAAGCGAAGGGACTGGTACGGTTCCGGTCAGTCGAATCCTTCGGGATATGCGGCAGAACGCTTGCCCCGATGCTCATTAACTCCTTGCCGCTGCCCTCGTAATCGCGTCCTTCCTCGATCGCGGTAAGCACGCCCTCCAGTTCATCTCCTAAGAATACCGACATAATCGCCGGAGGCGCTTCGTTGGCGCCGAGACGGTGGTCGTTCCCTGCGGAAGCGACAGACATGCGGAGCAATCCCTGATACTCATCTACTGCCTTAATGACAGCAACTAAAAAGAGCAGAAATTGGGCATTCTGGGAAGGAGTAGCCCCCGGTTCTAAGAGATTTGCCCCGGTATCCGTCGATATCGACCAGTTATTATGTTTGCCTGAGCCGTTGACTCCCGCAAACGGTTTCTCGTGCAGCAGGCATACCATACCGTGACGCTGGGCGACTGTCTTAAGCAGTTCCATTGTCAACTGGTTATGGTCGGTCGCGATGTTGGTGGTGGAGTAGACCGGCGCCAATTCATGCTGTGCCGGCGCTACTTCGTTGTGCTCGGTCTTCGCGTAAATGCCGAGTTTCCAAAGTTCCTCGTCAAGTTCTTTCATATATGCCTTGACACGCGGCTTGATCATGCCAAAATAGTGATCGTCCAACTCCTGCCCCTTCGGCGGATTCGCGCCGAATAAGGTTCGTCCGGTATAAATTAAGTCCGGGCGTTCGGCATACATTTTCTCGTCGATTAAGAAGTATTCCTGTTCGGGTCCTACCGTGGTTAATACCCGCTTCGCATCGGTATTGCCGAACAGTTTTAAGATGCGCAGTGCCTGTTTTTCCAACGCCTGCATCGAACGCAAAAGCGGCGTCTTCTTATCCAGTGCCTCTCCGCTGTAGGAACAGAAAGCGGTCGGGATGCAGAGGGTATCGTCCTTGATAAAGGCATAAGACGTCGGGTCCCATGCGGTATATCCCCTTGCCTCAAACGTTGCGCGGAGTCCGCCCGACGGGAAGGATGAAGCGTCCGGCTCCCCTTTGACAAGTTCCTTGCCGGAAAATTCCATAATGACTCTGCCGCCCTCTTCCGGCGAGATAAAACTGTCATGTTTTTCGGCTGTAACGCCGGTCATGGGCTGGAACCAATGGGTAAAGTGCGTTGCGCCTTTTTCAGTCGCCCAGTCCTTCATTGCCTCGGCGACGACGTCTGCGATGTCTTTTTGCAGATGTTTGCCTTCGGCGATAGTTTTCTGCAAGGACTTGTAGACGTCCTTGGGGAGTCGGGTGCGCATGACCTCGTCGTTGAAGACTTGTGAGCCGAAGATTTCCGGTACAGATTTCATAGTGATGCTCCTTTCTGATTTTGCTTGGGTTCTGAGTGGTTTACGTCCTTAACCGTATATAGTTGTTTTTCAGACACGCTTTCGCTCCGATCCTCACGTAGCGGATACTAAACTCACACTACGCTTTCGCTTGTGTTCGTTAAGTGCCGACGTTGCGGTAGGGTCTGAAATACAACTATATACGGTTGCGGACTTACTATCTCGAATATCCTCATCCCGCAATCCGCCTTAGTGGTGGCGTATCGTTGCGGGAGGGTCGTAAAAATATACGCATTACAGCAGTGAACCGG
>CAJOQZ010000118.1 GCA_905236585.1 uncultured Lachnospiraceae bacterium | reverse complement strand
GCTTATATCCACTTTAATCCCCATCATATCCAGAAACTTCTCCGGGTTGAAATGACGGCACCATACCGCATCCATGCCGTAATTGATCGGTCCCAATACATCCTTAAGCGGATGATCGCCGACAAAAATGCACTCTTCCTTCGTCGCGCCCGCCTTTTTCATGCAAAGTTCCAAAAGCCGGGGCGAAGGCTTTTCCCCACCGGCTTCCTCGCTCGTAACGAGATAGTCGATATGATGCTGCAAGCCCAGCCTTTCGACTTTCTTAAACTGCTCCGTCGCCGTCATGTCCGTGCCGACAATGATCTTGATTCCCCTCTCGCGCAGTGCTTCTAATACCGGTACGACGGATTCGTCCTTTTTCATTGCCTCAAAAAAAACATTCCAATACATCTCGCCCATGACATGCGCGTGCAAGAACTCGTTCTCCCCGATCGTCTCGCAAAGCGTCTGATACCGCAGCGTGCGGCTGTGCGTCGAGGCAGTCGCTTCGCCGACTTTCTGCTTCGTCATCAAAAACGCCTCCTTGCCGCGTGCGTCCGCTTCTTCGTATGAAAAACCGAAATGCTCTCCCATGTATGCGTTGATCGCGTCGATCGCGGCTAAGTGCGGCTCGGTGAAATCATAGAGCGTATGGTCGAGATCAAAAATGACTGCTTTATACATAACTGCCTTTCATTTTGCAAAAAAATCATCTACTTCGCGTATCCATTCCGACGGCTGCATGCTCTTCAACAGATACTTGACCGGCTTTAACGCCAGCACTTCCATCACCGTCTCACGATCGGATTTGCCAGTTAAAAACATAATCGGTATATTCGCCGTCTCCGGCTCCGTTCGGATCATCTCCATAACTTTTGCACCCGAAACCACCGGCATCTCATAATCCAGCAAAATCAGATCGACCTTGTTCTTCGCAAGAAACGTGATGGCGTTCATTCCCGAACTTGCCATAAATACGTTGTACTTGGAAGAAAGCAGATTCTTGATGGTCCGCGTCATGGTCGGATCGTCGTCCACAATTAAGATCCTTTTTTTCGCTTCCACGGCGCTGCCTTCTTCGACCGCAAGGAACAACTGCGCCGTCAGATCCTTGATATTGAGTGGACGTTCCAGTTTCGCACGGATCAGATCATCCGAGATGAGCCTGCCCGCTTCGGAAAGTTCCTCAGGGCTGCCGACCGTATAAAAGTAGAGTTCCTTCTGCTCGATCGCATCCTTGCAATATACCAATACTTCCGATAGATTGTCGATATCGGTATCGAGGTAGAATACCCATATTTTGGGGGCGTCTTCGATCCGTGAGATCGCCGTGGCGTCAGGCGCGATGCGTTCGACGGTAAATTCTTCCCGTTCGAGTCCGGTCGCTATCGCCGTCACCATGAAACTTTTCATATCGCCGATCAGTAGTACTCTTTTATCCATCTGCTCATTCCTTTATTACCGTGTCTTTTCTATTTTACACGATTTATCGTAGAATTGGAATAATTTTTTTTGGATATGGTAAATTGGATATGGTAAATTGGATATGGTAAATCTACCGTGGTAAATCTACCGTGGTAAATCTACCGCTCCCTGTGGATACATGTCTCTCACGGGAGAGACAACTCCCTTTGAGAGACATGTATCCACTGGTCGCTGGTGTAAGGTGCCTTACGCCAGTGAATCTGAAGAATTATCTCTCAAAGAGCGTTGTTTTCGCTCGTGAGAGATAATTTTCAGATGAGCGGCGGTTCTCGCAATAATTCTTCCTCACACCAGTGAACCAAAAGATTTTTCTCTCAAAGGACGTTGCTTTCGTCCGTGAGAGAAAAATTTTGGGTAAACGGCATTATATTTCATATATTTTTACGCTGCAGGAGTAATTTTGTTTTTACCGGTATTTTTTGAGATGTATAGAGCCTCATCCGCCTTCTGTAATGTAGGCGCAAATTCCGCCGGATCGATCACCGATTTGATGCCACCCGAAAACGTGATGCGCCGGTCGGTAAAGTCATAGTGGATCTCCGAGAACAACTGCCGCACGCGGTCGAGGCGAATCTGATGCATGCCGGTAGATACGCCCTCAAATATAATGACAAACTCTTCTCCACCGTACCGCCCAACTTCCACGTCGTCTTTTAACTGCGTGGTAAGAAGCGTTCCAAGTTCTTTTAACACAACATCTCCGTTCTCATGTCCAAAAGTGTCGTTAATGGATTTGAAATTGTCGATATCTATGATCGCGACCGACACCGGGTTGAACTGCGATGCCCGGTAGAGCCTTTTTTGCGCTTCTTTTGTCATATGGGAACGGGAACTGACCCCCGTCAGGTAATCAACTTCGAGTTGTTCCTTATAATCGAGCGAACGGTGATACAGGTCATTCTGAATCGAACGCATTCCGAGCATAAACTGCATCATGGACTGACCGATCAGATAAACGACAATATCAATCGCTAAAACGATCACCAGATTCTGCACATACATGTAAAAGTTTCCGGGACGATCGATCATAACATACAAAAAGCATAAGCCCGCAAGGATATAATTGTAAATCGATAATAGCCGGATTAAGCGCTTGTCTCCGAACACGGTGCAGAAAAGGAGCGCAATCCCCGGCAACGCCCAAAGCGAAACAAAATAACTGTGAAAAATCCCCGTCACGCCGCAAAACGTGCAAAGTGAAAACGATACCGCGTAATTCTTGCTGCGGTCGGGAAGGCGGTCTAATGCGCCTGCGTATTTTGCAATCCGATAGGAAAGCAGATTGATGACGAGGGGCGGCACCATTCGAAGCAGAATATACAGAAACGGGGGTTCCGACAGGTCGCCCAAAAACAGATATAAAAAGAAAAATGCGACATCCATGACCGTAGTCGCGATGATCATTACGAAGATCGCCCGTAAAATCGCTTTTCTTACATCAGAATATAATGCATGCATAATCCGTATCTCCGTCTGCGATAAGTTTGCTATAACCCCGCCCTATAAGGACAGGGTATTCTCCCGACTGTGATAAAGCACCTTTATCTTATCACTCATGGAAATGACTTGCAAATCATTTCATCAAGGAATATATGCTGGTTTTCCCCGCCACCGGTGAAAGATATTTCTTATACGATTATATATCTATTCCGTTAAACAATCGCCCCTGTAAAAAAGACAATAATCCATTATGCCGTAAACGAAAAATTCTTTGGTGATTTTTCACAAAACAAAAAAGAAAAACACCCGAAAAATTCTAAAAATCCGACTTGATTTTTTACGGAATCCGTTTATACTATTTGCTTGGAGAGTTTTAATCAAAGTACTAAAATTTTTCAAAAAGGAGAGAATTGTGATGACGTACGAAGAATTAGTTGCGCAGGTAAGAGCCGGGGCTTCGAAAATGGATGCGAAGACAATCACGGATCATCTTGCGGTACAGTTCAACGTCGAAGGGGAAGCGGAAGGCGCGTTTTATCTTGAAATTTCTTCCGGGCATATCAGCGTTGAACCGTACGAATATTATGACCATGATGTTGTAGTGATCGCTTCGGCGAAGCAGGTCTTGGACATCTTCAGCGGCAAACTTGATCCCGCAAAGGCATTAGAGCAGGGCAAGATCAAAGCCGAAGGCAACAACGGCCGCCTGGGTCTGTTGAACGAAATCATTAAGAAGACGCCGACGAAGAAGGCGC
>CAJOQZ010000117.1 GCA_905236585.1 uncultured Lachnospiraceae bacterium | reverse complement strand
CGTACAGCGCAAGATATAAAAAGAATACTTCGCCGTCTATCTTTTTTCGGGTGCGAAACAGATACAGGATAAGAAACACGCCCAGATTCCAGAGCGATTCATACAAAAACGTCGGGTGGACGCTGATAAAGTCGATGCCGTCAACCGTCGCAAGATGCGCCGTCATCTCAGCCGTCACCGCCTCGGGCTGTCGAACCGCATCCTTAGGAATCATCATTGCGAACAGGTTGTCGGTATAGCCGCCGAAAGCCTCGCGGTTGAAGAAATTCCCAAAGCGCCCCATGATCTGTCCGATCACAACGCCGAAGATCACAATATCCGCAACCGCAAAAAAGGACATTTTCTTCATACGGCAGGCAACGATCACCGCAAGCAGTCCGCCGATAATGCCGCCGTAAATCGCGAGCCCTCCTTCGCGGATGTTAAGGATGGACGCGATATCTCCCCGATAGCGATCCCACGCAAATATGACATAATAGACCCTTGCGCCGATCACGCCGCAGACAATCCCCGCTAAGGTAATGTCCAAAAAATCATCCTCGCTGCAGCCCAAACGCCTCGCCTCGTGTACGATAAATGCGCCCGCAGCAAGCATGCCCAGCGCAATGATGATGCCGTAGTAGGCGATCGTAATCCCGAACACATTTATGCTTTCTCCGACATCATAAAACGTCAGATGCAAATGGGGAAAAAGGATGCTCCTCTCATTTATCATGGCAAGATACAAAAAACGCCTTAGTCCGCATCGGGATTGAACATCTGATAGATTTTGATCCTCGTCTGCTCCGCGCCTTCCATGCCGACAAACATGCAGCCGTAAGAATAGCCTCCGTTCGCGCTCTCGGTGCAGCGGATGACTTTCATCATAACGTCCATTTTTTCCTGTGTCCAAATCGCGATCTTGCCGGTTAATATCTCGCCGATCAGCAGCTGCTGCTGACAGGTAAAGCCGATTCCGTCCGTGGACATATTTTCAATCTCCACATCGAACGGCTCGGAAAACATGCCGTCCCCTTCGCCGACCAAACTCAAACTAACGTGTTCGTTCAATTCCGTTCTTTTGTAAAGTCTCTGTTCCAGTGCCATAAAATCAGTCCTCCTATATATATTGTAATATTATATCAAAATACTTCCCGTTAGACAATCATCATCGCATCTCCAAAACTAAAGAAACGATACCTCTCGCGTACTGCCTCTTCATACGCCGCCAAAACATGTTCTCTTCCGGCAAAAGCGGATACCAGCATCACGAGGGTCGATTTCGGAAGATGGAAATTGGTAATCAGCCCGTCGATCACGGAAAAGCGGTACCCCGGGCGAATAAAAATATCCGTCCATCCGTGCGCGCCCTGTGGGGGGAGAACCGCGTTTATCGCCACATCCTGCCCGGCATCCGGGAACTTCCTTTCAACGCCGCTCACCGATGCGGTCTGCTCTTTTGCATACGCTTCCGCCGCGGCTTCGAGCGTCCTTGTGCTGGTCGTCCCGACCGCGATCACCCGCCGTCCGTCTGCCTTTGCCGCGTTGATACGCGCCGCCGCTTCCGGGGATATCTCATAATATTCACTATGCATGATGTGTTCGTCGGTGTCCTCGACCTTCACCGGACGAAACGTGCCCAAACCCACATGCAGCGTGATCTCAACGACCTCTACGCCTTTTTGCCGTAATTCATCCAGCAGTTTTTCCGTAAAATGAAGCCCTGCCGTGGGCGCCGCCGCCGACCCGTCATGCTTCGCGTAAACAGTCTGATAGCGGTTCCTGTCGGCAAGATGGTGGGTGATATACGGCGGCAGAGGCATCTCTCCCAGCGCGTCCAACACCTCTTCAAAAATTCCCTCGTAGAAAAAACGCAGCCTCCGGTTGCCGTCTTCGACGACTTCCAAGACCTCGGCACGAAGCCTTCCGTCTCCGAACGTAAGGACGGCGCCGGGACGGCATTTTTTCCCGGGGCGCACCAGGCACTCCCATACGCAGGTGTTCGTCTTGGCAGCGCTTTTGTCTTCCTCTTGCGGCGCATCCGTAAACCCGCCCTGCGCTCCGTCCTTTTGCTCGATTCGTTTTAGCAGCAATATCTCCGCCTGTCCGCCGGTCGAACGTCTGCCGTAGAGCCGCGCCGGGATCACCTTCGTATTGTTGAGGACAAGGCAGTCGCCCTTTTTTAAGAAATCCCCGATCTCGGAAAACACATGATGTTCTACTTTTCCGGTCAAGCGATCCATGCACATCAGCCGCGAGGAAGAGCGATCCTTCAGCGGGTCCTGCGCGATCAGTTCCTCCGGCAGTTCATAGTCAAAATCCGATACCTTCATTTTATTTGCGAAGCGTAACGCCCATGTCCGATAAGTTTTTCAAAATACGATCCATCGCCGTATTCACGTCATCATCCGAAAGGTTCTTGTCCTTTGCGCGGAAGGTCAGGGAATACGCCAGCGACTTATGTCCTTCGGCAATCTGGCTGCCCTGATATACGTCAAAGAGATGGAACCCTTCAAAGTACGCGCCGCCTTTCGTCTTGAAGACTTTTTCGATATCCCCTGCCAAGACGCCCTTCGGAACGACCATGCTGATGTCACGCGTGGATGCCGGGAAATTCGATATCTTCTGATATTTGCGCCTGTTCGGGTCGATATTTGCGGACACGTTTTGCATATCCAAAACAGCGACCACCACGCGGTCCTTGATGCCGTAATTTGCCGCGACTTTCGGATGCACCTCGCCGATGTATCCGATATATCCGCCCGCAAAGGAGATCTCCGCCTTCCTTCCCGGATGCAGGTACGGACGATCCTTCGTTTCGGGCGAAAACTCCGGCGTCTCGTCGCCTTTTTTGACGCCCGCTTTTCTTAAAAATTCTTCCACCACGCCTTTCATGGCAAAAAAGTCCGCGCCCTCTCCGTACATGCCGAGCGTAAACTGCATCCGCTCGTCCGGCAGTTCGGTAAGGGGCAGTTCCTTCGGCAGATAGACGTTTGCGAGTTCGTACAGGCGCACGTCCTTGTTGCGCCGGTTGTAATTCGTAGAAAGCGACGTCAGCATGCCGTTTAAGGGCAGCGTCCGCATTATGGAGAAATCTTCGCCGAGCGGATTGCGGATCGTAACCGTCTGCCGCTCTTTTGCATCATCATCCAAAAGCAGTTTATCGTATACTTTCGGACTCTCAAACGAGTATGTCATGGACTCCGAAAAGCCGCAGTATTCCGCCACGTCCCTCGCCACAAATTCAAGCGCTAATTTTTCCGAAAGCCCGCCGGTCGTCGACTCTCCTGCCGGAAGCGTCGTCGGGATCTTGTCATATCCGAAGAACCGCGCCACCTCTTCCGCGATATCCGCGTAAGAGAGCAGGTCCTGCCGCCATGTCGGGATGCGCAGTTCGTTATCTTGCGCGTCGTAACCGATCTCCAAACGCTTGAAATAGGAAAGCATGACGTCCGCGTCGATATCGGTTCCCAACAGACGGTTGTATTTTTCCGGCTCAAACGGCAAGGTGACCGCCTCTTTTTTTACCGGATAAATATCCACGCAGCCGCCGACCACATCGCCCGCGTCTAACTCCTCTATCAGTTCACATGCGCGGTTCATGGCGAGGATCGCGTTGTTCGGATCTAAACCTTTTTCAAAAATGCTCGACGCTTCCGTCCGCATACCGAGTTTCTTCGAGGAAATGCGGATGTTCGTTCCGTCAAAGCACGCCGCCTCGAAAAGCATGGTCTTCACATCATCCGTGATCATGGAGTTCTCGCCGCCCATGATGCCGGCAATGCCGACCGAACGCCTGCCGTCGCAGATCATCAGCATTGACTCGTCGAGCTGCCGTTCCTGGCCGTCTAAGGTCGTAAATTTCTCACCCGGTTCGGCGTTTCTGACAATAATCTTCCTGTCCTCGATCGTATCGAAGTCATATGCATGCATGGGCTGTCCGTACTCTTCCATGACGTAGTTGGTGATGTCCACGATATTGTTGATGGGCCGCACGCCCGAATTGCG
>CAJOQZ010000116.1 GCA_905236585.1 uncultured Lachnospiraceae bacterium | reverse complement strand
CTTTACCTTGTCCATGCCGTCGACAAAAACGAGGATCTGCGCCACGACCTCATAGAGTTCAGGCGGAATCGCATCGCCGATCTCAAGTTTGGAAAGGGTTTCGGCAAGGGCGCTGTCCTGATAAAACGGCACATCCGCAGCCTTCGCCTCTTCTATGATCTTCTCGGCGATATGCCCTTTTCCGGTCGCTAAGATCTTCGGCGCGTCGTCGCCGGGATTATAAGCGAGGGCGACGGCAGTCTTTTCTTTTTCTTTTGTGTTAAAGTTTTCAGCCATATCATGCCCGCATGTCAAACGAGTATCTTGTGATCGTTCCGACGCTCGCGGCGTCCTGCTTCAAAAAATCCTCGACAAAATCGACCGTCTCGCCGCCGCCTTCTACGGAGAGCGCGACGTTGTAGCCTAACTTTTCGAGTTTTGCCTGCAAAACAGGAAGGTTCTTCTCGATTAAATCAAACGCCGCGTCATCTTCCATATAAAACTTCGTATCGACCTTTTTGTTGCGCATTTTGACCGAGATATCCGTCGCGCCGAGATGTTCGAGATCAAAATGCAAAAAGGCGCTGACCTCGTCATTCTCGCCAATGCTGCGCTTTTTGTTCGAATAAACATACAGATCGCCGGTCGCCTGCTGCCCCGCCAATTTCAGCGGCAGTTGGATGTAGTTGTAGGTCTGATTGACCTGATTCATAAAATCAATATTGTTATGCACCTGTTTTGCACTCTGCGACAGCGGATTGTCGCCCTTTGTCATATCCGCCGCGGACTGCGCGATTCTTGCAACGTCTTTTTCGATATCCTCGTAGAGTGTTTTGATATTCTCCCTGTCCGCAACCTCTTCGGGCGCAATGGTCCATTTTTTCTGCAGCGCGGACTTAAGCGCCGCTTTATACCCGTCCAAAGACAGAACCTTTCGCATATCTTCCTTGGACAATTCCGGGCTGCTTTTCATCTGTTCGTTTATCGCCGTAAGCAGTTTCGTTGCGTCCGTCTGCGGCGATAATTTTTGGTTTTTTTCCGTAAACTCAGTAAGTTTCTGCAAAAGCCCGGCGTCTTTTAATGATTGTGTAAGGTCGTCTATTTCCTCTTTGGAAAGCGCCGCGCCGAGGGAGTTGTTCGGAAATGCGTCCGCCGATTCCTCACCCGCGTCCTTTACCAACTGTGAAATCTCCGGGTCATCCTCCGCAGAAAGAATCGTAATATGCGTCTTAATTTCCTCCACCGCGCCGTCGGCAGTTCCGGTAACCGCCGCATCCGAAAACGGTGCTGCTGCCGCAGTTTTTTCCGCCCCTGCGCCTTCTGCCGCGGCTTTCGCCTCCCCGGTATATCCGGCGGACTCTGTCGCCTTATCGGCTTTGACAGACGCCGCCGCAGGTGCCGATACGCTTTCCGCGCTCTCTGCGTTTACTGCCGCGCCGACATCCTTCGCTGTCTGCGCCGGAACAGATTCTCCTTTCTCTCCTGTGACTTCCTTTAGAAGCCCCCCGTCTGCTTCCCCTGTACCTTCCGCAGCCGCTTCATCCGCCGGGGCGTCTTCCGGCACATCGGAAACTGCCTCCGGGTCGATCACCTGCATCAGATTGTCCTGAAACGCCTTGATATCTTCCGCAGAAACCTCCGGATTCGCAATCGCCTCGACAAAGGCGTCGGCAAGGGAAGCCACCGAATCTAAGATCGCGCCCTCGTTCGCCTGATAATGCTCAAACTGCTCGATCATCTCGGGGCTTACTTCCATATCCAGTTTTTTCATGGTAACAAGCGTGGCGATATCCGTATCGGGATATAGATTCTTGAGTTTTGCCATGTTGGCAAGCGATCCAGCGTCAATGGGCATCTGTTCGGACATCATGGTTTTTACCATATTAAGGCTGTCCTCCGTCACCGGAAGATTTGCCGAGTCAAGCGCGGTAAGCAGCGTCGGATTGTTCATCGTCCCCATGGATACCGGACGGATGTTGATCGTATTGCCGTCGTTGCTTTTTACCTCAAAAAAGACCGACTCCCCCTCAATCAGATTCACATCCCCCGCAAGCCGGGCGTTAATCGCCTGTCCGTTGCCTAGCGTAAGCGTCACCTGCCCCGCCTTCGTTCCGGTAACGGTACCCTCGAAAAGCTGTCCGGTGCCGAGTTTATTCATCGTATCAGACACCTGATTCATGCCCCGCGTGCCGTTTGCAATGCGGCTTCCCGCGTTCAGGGAATTATTATATTGTCCGATCAGATCCGATATCTGCAAAACCGTATGCTCCTATTATCGTACCGCTATAAATTTGTCAAAAATGACTTCCGGTGGATTGGGCTTAAACCCATTCTGCGGATCGCCGCGTAATGCTCCGCCGTGCCGTAGCCTTTATGCTTCGCAAAACCGTACCCCGGAAATTGTTCGTCGTATTCTATCATCATCCGGTCCCTTGTAACTTTTGCTAAAATGCTCGCTGCTCCGATGGAGATGCTCTTTGCATCCCCTTTGATGATCGCCACCTGCCGGATGTCAACGTCTGGGATCGTCACTGCGTCATTCAGCAATATCTGCGGCTTTTCGGGAAGCGCGAAAATCGCCTTTCGCATCGCCTCATAAGTCGCCTGCAAGATATTGATCTCGTCAATCCGCTCTGCCTCCACGATCCCAACCGCGCAGGCAGCCGCCTTATCACGGATTACGTCGTAGAGTTCTTCGCGCTTTGCCGCCGAAAGTTTCTTCGAATCATTGATATATAAAATATCGACATCTTTCGGAAAAATAACAGCCCCGGCGACGACCGGTCCGGCAAGCGGTCCCCTGCCCGCCTCGTCGATGCCGCAAACAAAAGAATACTCGGCATATTTTTTTTCGAAAAACTTTAGGGCTTCGATCCTCTCCCGTTCCGCGGCAAGGCGCTTGATGCGCTTTTTTGCCGAGGAAAGTAGTTTTTGCACGCCGTCCCTTTCGTCCGCGGCATATGCCTCGATAAAGGCGCTTAACTGCCCGTCGTCCGTCTGCTGTAATTCTTTTTTGATCTCCGCTATTGTTGGCATGTGTATATCCCCAGTATCATTTTTCATCCAATCTTGCCTCGAAAACATACAAATCTCCTTATTCGACGGCAGGAACGCCTTATCCTCACACTTAAGATTGTATGTTTTCAACACAAAAGTTGATATCCGTGTAAAAATCCCGATATGACAAATTTCATACCGGGATTTATTTTACTACATTTTATTGATTTCGTAAATCGGCTTAATCCAATTTGAAGGTTGCGACAAAGTTGTTGATCGTCTCCGCCGACTGCGATACCGTATTCGCCGAATCGGATACGCTCTGGCTTTCGTCCGCCACCTCGCCCGCGCTGATGGCAAGCGTCTCCACCGTCGCCGTAACTTCCTCGGAACTTGCCGACTGCTGTTCGGATATCGCCGCCACGCTCGAAGCAATGCCGTCGATCTCGCTCATCATGCCGATCATCTTCTGCATGGATTCGCTCGTAATATCGAGGTTCGAGAAGATTTCCTTGAACGTGTTCTGCGCCACTTCCACCGACTCGGAACTATGCTCAATCTCGCTCATGTTCGCCGCCGACTTCTCAGAAAGGACGGAAATCTGCTTCATGACCTCGGCAATGATCGCGCCGATCTCGCGGCTTGCCTCCGCGCTGTCGTTCGCTAAAGAGCCGATCTCCGTCGCAACGACCGCAAAGCCTTTGCCGGCTTCTCCCGCACGCGCCGCCTCGATCGAAGCATTTAAGGATAAGAGATTCGTCTGACCGGCGATCGAGTTGATCATCTCGACGATGCCGTTGATCTGCTTCGCCGATTCTTCCACCGTCATAACAACGTCGTTCATATCCTTCATGGATGAAGCGATCGCTTCCATGCTCGTTGTTACGACCTTCATATCCTGCTGACCCTGCGCCGCTTTTTCAACTAAGACTTTCATCGTCTCATCTGCGGTGTTGCCTTCGTTGGTAAGGTCGGATACCATACCGGCAAGTTCCGTCGCGTTCGTGGCAAGTTCGCCGACCGCGCCCGCCATGCCGTCCATAGCGCCGCGGATCTGCTCCATCGAATCGGACTGTTCCTTCGCCTGTGAATGCATGTTCTCCGAAGACGAACGGCTGTTGCCCGCTTCCTTGGAAAGTGCCTCCGTCTCGTCGCGCATCTGCCCTAAGGAACTTCTCATATGAGCGATAAAGGCTTTCATGTTCTTATTCATGATGCCGATCTCGTCGTTGCCCTTGTCGTCGATCTCAACCGTAAAGTCGGAATTGGTAATGCTTACAATGTTGTCCGTCAATACCTTAACCGGTCTTGTGATGATCCGAGATACCAGCTGCATCATTACGACCGCGATAAGTACAATGATGATCGCCGCTACGATCCAGCAGATCAACTGGAAACGGTTCAGGTCGCGCAACACATCGTTCTTCGCAACCAGCGACGCCAATGTCCACGGCGTGCCCTCTACGGTCTGATATGCCACATAATATGTCTTGCCGCCCGCCTTGATTTCCTGCACCTGTCCGACGCTCGCCATTTTGCCGTATACCGCCTGTAATAACGCGTCGCCGGAATGCTCGCTTACGTCTGTCCCCGCATAGCCGTCTTCCTGCGCCCCGACGATCATGCTGTCCGAAAACAGAATGCTTTCGCCGGTCTTCACCGGCGTATAGGAACTGACGCTGTCCGAAATGCCGGAAATCACGACATCTGTCGAAAGCGCACCCTCTCTGCCGTCCTTCAAACTGATATGCCTCGAACCGCAGACAACCATCTGTCCCGTCGTCATATCTACGGACGGAGCGCCATAAATTATATTGTTCTCCTTAAAACCGTTCTCATACCAACCGCGGGTCGTCGGATCATAATCCGCATCCGGCACCCAGCCGCCTCCGTCATAGAAACTCCTATCCGAAAGACCGATATATACATCGATCACCGTACCGGAATACTCTTCCATCCCCGGTGCCAACGCCGCTAGAATCGCCGCATCGTCCTCATAGACGGATGCTTCCATGACGTCAACAAGACCATCATAATAACCGCGGATGTTGTTCATCGTCCGTGCGATATCATTGGCGTTCGCATTCGTCTCATTCTCCAGCGCATTCTGCGACTGCTCGATGATAATGGATTTCGCCTGCGTGGATAAAAACAGGATAATAAAAAGAATAGACGCCGTAACCATCGGAAGTACGACAACGAGCAGTTTGCTCGAAATTGTCCTCTTCGGTCGGATACCTGCGCCTGACCCCTTATTCGCGTCCTTTTTGGAACCTTTTTTCATAATGCCCTCCTCGTTATAAAAGTTGATTTCCCGTTTTTTTAGTTGTCTTTCAGAAGCGTAATCTTATTAAACGGATAGATCCGCAAAAACGCCTTGCCTACAATGATGCTCCTTTTCACATTCGCAACGCCCTCGAACCGGCTGTCGGAAGAGTTGTTGCGGTTGTCTCCGAGGACGAAATACTCATCTTCCCCAAGCGT